>BTQB01000158.1:0-6166 GCA_036985655.1 Anaerolineae bacterium
GGATTGCATGCCTTCTTTTTTATCCATGGTCTTGAATTCATTAAGGAAGGCGGCCGTTTCGGTTTTGTATTGCCCAACAGTTGGCTGGATGTAGCCTACGGAGAGCGCTTAAAACGTTTTCTCTTAGAACACTACCAGATTTTGGCCATTATTGAGTCTAATGTGGAGCGCTGGTTCAGAAAGGCGAGGGTGAATACCTGCATCATCATCTTAGAAAAATGCGCAGATTTCCAAACCAGGAATTCCAATCCCGTTCACCTGGTCAGGTTGAAGCGATCCTTATCCGAGATTGTCCCCTTCGATCTCAATGATAGAAATCGGTTAACCCACATCCAACAGCTAACCGAGTGTATTTTGAGTGGAGAATCAGGCGACAACGATTTTTTTGTTCGTGTTTTACAGCAGCATGAACTGAGTCCTGGTGAAAAATGGGGGATTTATCTACGATCGCCAGCGAGATACCAAAAGCGCATCTCGGAGACGGCGCTCCATTCATTGGGTTCTTGGGCAAAGCTCAGGCGGGGATATACCACTGGCGCCAATGACTTTTTTTACTTAGATAATGAGACTTTAACCGAGTGGCCGATAGAAGAGAAATTTCGAAAGCCGCTGCTCAAGTCCCTTCGCCATGTGCACCAAAGGAAGGTATCAGCTGAAGATACCGATAACGAGGTGCTTCTAATTGAGTCCGATACTTTACTCCCAGGCACAGTTGCTGAGAAGTACATTAAATGGGGAGAAGATCAAGGATTTCACCAGCGCAGAACATGTTCCAGCCGCCATCGTTGGTATTCTCTTCCACACCAGGATCAATCCCCTCTGCTGTTGCCCAAAGGCATTTGGACTCGCCACTTCGCTGTACATGTTGAAGAAGGCGTCCTTGTAGATCAGCAGATATATCGGGTTACTCTAGCTGATGAAGTTTTACCGCTGATCGGGGCGGCTCTTCTGAACAGCGCCTGGTTTAACCTTCAACTGGAATTAAACGGACGGTTAAACTTTGGGGAAGGGGTTTTATGGTTAGCCCAATATGAACTGGAAGAAGTGCTGCTGCCGGATCCTCGATACCTGGCTGACACTGAGTTAGACAGATTAAAATCGATAATGATCGATCTCATTAATCAGCCAGTTATATCTATTTTAACCGAGTCTGATGAGACAGCTTGGGATGAATTAAACAATATTATCTTCGATATAATGGGGTTTAATTCTTCAGACCGTGAATTCGTCATGAATAGCTTGAGTGAACGATTGTCTGCCCGCCTTGCCAAAGCCGGTTCCTTGCAGGACAGCTGATTTTGGAATCCGCCAAAAACTCTGTACATAGACGATAGATCGGCGTTATCGCTAGCTGGATCAGAATTTTATCCCCCCCCTTATTAGAGGAGGAGTGACGAGTCCGGACAACAGCCTTTGAGAGCGAATCAAGAGAAAATATGACAAAAAGACATGAAATGCCAGCTAAGGATAAATGGATCCTCATTCACACGAGGCTGATTGAGAAATATGGCCATCCAGAGTGGCGCCAGCATTTAGCTCCAGTTGATGAGCTGGTAAATACAATCCTCTCGCAGAACACCTCTGATACCAACCGAGATAAGGCCTTCCTTGCCCTAAAAAGGCGTTTTCCTGAGTGGCCAATGGTAATTGAAGCGCCTGAGCCGTCCGTGAGAGAAGTGATTCGACCAGCAGGGTTAGCGAACCAGAAGGCGCCTAGAATTCAGGAAGCGCTGCGTAAGATAAAAAGCGAAAACGGTGAAATATCTCTCGATTTTTTGGCTGAACTTCCCCTTGATGATGCCCGAAATTGGTTGGTGAATCTTAATGGCGTCGGTCCAAAAACTGCAGCCATCGTGTTGCTCTTTGCCTTTAATCGCCCTGCGTTTCCTGTCGATACTCACGTCTATCGCCTCAGTGGCCGGCTGGGATTGATCAACGAAAGCGTTACTGTTGAGAAAGCCCACGCAGTGCTTGGAAAGATCGTTGCACCCGATGCCTATTATGCTTTTCACTTGAATCTAATTAAGCACGGACGTGAAACTTGTTCAGCCCGAAAGCCTAAGTGCGACGTCTGCCCATTACAAGATTTATGCGTCTATTTCTACTTAGCTGTCCAATCTTCAGAATAATTCGGCTAAATATTAGACAAGCCTATTTATGTTGCTCGTTAGTAGGCAATTAATACTAAAGAACGTTGGTAATGTTATTTTGCAGTCGGGAATCGTTTGTTGAGATATATTTATTTGTAGACTTGGATCTCTATTAATATAGGAAGTAATTTATTTGAACCTTTTCGACAGGTTCTACTATCGCAATAATATTATCAACATTATCCAGGGAAAACCTTATGAGCCAAAATGGTGATGGATTGAAGCTATTAATAAGCTACAACATAGACATTGAAAATGCCCGCGAATATTATGAATTTGCTTTGGGCCAGTACATACCGATGATGCAATCTCTGGGCCTTGAATTAAGTGAGGCCTGGCATACAGCATACGGAGATTACCCCAATAGGCTTATTGGCTTCGTTGCCAGGGATGCCAAAGTTATGAAAGAGGTTATGCATGGGGAAACTTGGATCGAATTGAACGACAAGTTGTTGGAATTTGTATCCGATTTCGATTACAAAGTAATTCCCTATTCCTTAGGTTTCCAATTTTAAGCCTGGTCACCAGGCTGTTAAGACCATTGTTGGCCTTGGGAGCACAACTAGATAGAAGCCTACATTGGCCAGGCGGTTAACCAAGATATTTCCACCCAAGGCGCGCTCTGAAGAAGCCTGCTGAAGCCAGCTAGCTCGATCATCGCTCTTGGCACCTTTTGCAGGCCTCTAAAATTCACCAGAATTCCACAAAGTTCCTCTGTACCAGATTATCAATCCATGCAATTATTTGGGCTCTTACCGCATGCTTTCAAAGCTAATGGTTAAGCATGGTTTGTTCTTCCATCACATCATCTAAACTCTCCGAATATTGGCTCCTATCACCAGTCTCGATAGAATTAAATGATAAAGACGACCCTTGCTAACAGGTAGGCTGTGTAGATACAATCCAATCTATGGACCTCTTTGCGCACAGTAGAAAGGAGATCATTGAGAAAGAATCACCCTTGGCAAACCGGATTCGCCCGCTGTCTCTGGACGAGTTTGTTGGTCAGGAACATATCGTCGGACCTGGAAGGCTTTTAAGGCGCGCTATTCAGGCTGACCAGTTGTCATCCTTGATCTTTTATGGCCCCCCTGGAACAGGTAAAACAACCCTGGCGATGATTATCGCCAATACCACAGAGAGCCATTTCATAACAATAAACGCTGTGCTTGCCGGTGTTGCCCAAATTCGGGAGGCGATTAAGGAAGCGAAGGAGCGCCGGAATCTGTACGGTCAACGAACAACATTATTCGTTGATGAGGTCCATCGCTGGAACAAAGCCCAACAAGATGCTTTACTCCCCCATGTTGAAAACGGTACCATCATTTTGATTGGGGCAACAACGGAAAATCCTTATTTCGAGGTCAACAAAGCTCTGGTGAGCCGCAGCAGGATCTTCCAACTCAAGCCTTTGCTCGAAAAAGACCTTTACCAGATAGCTCAACAAGCTCTGAATGATAAAGAGAGAGGATACGGCTCGTTAAATATAGAGATTGATCCCGCTGCTCTGGACCACCTGGTTGATGTTGCCAATGGAGATGCACGTGGCGTGTTAAACGCCTTGGAGTTGGCCATTGAAACGACGCCTCCAGATGAGAATGGGGTTATTGTTGTAGATCTGTCTGTGGCTGAGGAATCCATTCAGCGAAGGGCAGTTCTCTACGATAAAGAAGGAGATGTTCACTATGATACTATCTCAGCTTTCATCAAGAGCTTGAGAGGTTCCGACCCTGACGCAGCCCTCTACTGGATGGCTAAGATGGTTTATGCTGGGGAAGAGCCGCGATTTATTTTCAGGAGGATGGCCATACTGGCCAGCGAAGATGTGGGGTTGGCCGATCCCCAGGCGGCCGCCGTCGTTTCCAGCTGTTGGGACTTATACGAAAGGGTGGGAATGCCAGAGGGCCGCTTCCACCTTGCTCAAGCCGCGCTATACTTGGCTACCTGCCCTAAATCTAATTCAACTCTGGCCTTCTTCGATGCCCTGAGTGCCGTCGAGAATGAACGAGAATCAGACGTCCCTAACCATCTTCGGGATGGCAATAGGGACAGCGAGGGTTTTGGGCACGGCCAGGGTTACCTCTATCCTCACGCCTACCGTGATCATTGGATAGCCCAGCAGTACCTGCCCCAGTCACTCCAGGGAAAAACATTCTACGAACCTAGTGATCAAGGTTATGAAAAAAAGATTGCCCGGCGTGTTGCCCGCCGCCGTGAAGCCCAACTGGCAGCCATGTTGGAGAAGGATGACACAATCCCCGAGACGCTAACATCTGGCATTCTCGATCGGAATAGAGATGCCTGGCTGCAAAGGGCAATTGCAAATAGTGGTCGCCATCTAGGAAATATCCGCGACAAGTTATTTGAGATTTCAGCTGTAGAACGTCACCATCTATTACTTGACATAAACGCAGGAACAGGACTGCTAACCTGGGAAGCAGTCCGGCGTGCGCCAGAAGGCGGCGTTTGGGCGCTGAACCCTGATCAGGCTGCTGGAATTGCACTTCGCCAGATGGCCGAACGCCTGCCTGAAATCGAACGCCCAGTTATCCTGATAGGCCGAATCGAGGAATTGGAGTATCTCCTGGAGCTTCGCCAGGAATCAGATATCCAATTCGATCGGATTTTCGGTCGAAATGCCTTTTCGCATTCGACAAATAGGCGTGAGCAGCTGCTGACTCTCGTTGGGAAACTAAGGTCTGATGGATGTCTTACTATGGTCCAAAGTGTCCCGAGAAATGGACAGAGACTTTACAAATTAATCGATTGGTCTGATGTGGATCAGAATATTTATAAATTAGTCGAAGAGGCAGAGGAATCAATATACCAGGATGATCAGGACGATCTGGTAAATTGGGATATCGATTCCTTTAGGGAGGAATTAATCTCGGCTGGATTCTCCAGCGTTGAAGTCACTTCAGAAAAATATGTTGAGAGCAGGAAGTTATCACCCAGCAGCTTGGACAGGTGGTTCGGCCCACTCGTTGGTGAATCCTATCAGGATCAGGAAATGGACGTCGAGGGATCGGCTGACACGAACGAAAAACTGGACATCCCTAATGGTTCCTACAGCCAGCTGTTGGTAAAGCATGGGGCGCCTTCTTTCGAGGTCGCCGGGTTGGCGCGGTTGTACCGCCGCCAGTTGGTAAATCAACCTGTGTCGTGGACAAGCCATATCGCTTACATCAAAGCCTACCACTGATATAATTAGACTTATGATTCGCTCAGACGGCCGCTTGCCCGATCAACTCCGCCCCATCTCTTTCGAAACTGGATTCTCAAAATACGCCGAGGGATCTGTGTTGGCCAGATTTGGCGATACGCATGTTCTCTGCAATGTATCGGTAGATGAATCTTTACCAGGTTGGTTAAAGAATCGAGCTAATCCCCACGGCTGGCTAACGGCCGAGTACGCAATGCTGCCTCGAAGCACTCACCAGCGTGTCAACCGTGAGCAGCGTTGGCCAAAAGGTCGAACACAGGAGATCGCCAGATTGATCGGCCGTTCCCTACGTATGTCCCTAGACCTGGACTACCTGGGAGAGAGGCAGTTGATCCTCGATTGTGATGTTCTTCAAGCTGACGGTGGAACTAGAACCGCGGCCATTAGCGCTGGCTGGCTGGCAGTTACCCTGGCCCTGAGGCCATTGATCGATCAGGGTATTGTTAACGCTAGGGTTGAGAAGCACCAAATCGCTGCCATAAGCGTTGGGCTTTACAATGGCCTGCCGATTCTGGATCTGGACTATGCAGAGGATGTTTCTGCTGACGCCGACCTGAATATCGTCATGACTGGCGATGGAGATCTGGTAGAAATTCAGGGGACAGCCGAAAAGTCACCCTTTCGCCAGGATGAACTGGTTCAACTGCTTGCCCTGGCCAGGAAAGGAATTCGCCAACTGCTTCATCACCAAAAAGAGGCAGTTAAAAACCTCTGATTAACCACATGGTTCTTTCCCTAACAGCGTATTGACCAGCGTTATTATGAATACCGCAAAATTATCTGAATTAAGATT
>BTQB01000159.1:0-6125 GCA_036985655.1 Anaerolineae bacterium
TTATTTTGCTAAATAGATTGCTATTTGCCCGTCTAATTGGAACGAATGAGGCGAACCAGTGCTGGAAGCTCCCGGGAGCCTGCTAGATAGGTAATACCAATGTATACAGCTAACCCAGCAGCGCCGCCTGTTATGAGCAGTAATAGATCATCGGATATAACCTGGCCCGCGGCGAAAATGATCGCGGCCATCCCAAGCGCCCCTAAGAGTGCCTGCCCGGCAGTTTGGAGCAGTTGTTTGCCGTAAAGCTCCCCTAACCGATGGCGATTCAGAAAGAACAGAACTACAGATTGTAATGTAAAGGCAATTGTACTTGCCAAGGCCAGACCGCCTATTCCAATGTTTCCAACAAGAAAGAAGGAGAGGGTGACAGTAACAACCAGCCAGCCAATAGCGACATACATCGGTATCTTTGTGTTGTGTTGGGCATAAAAGAGACGGGCCAGGATTTCTAGCGACGCTTCACTGATGACACGAACGCTGAAGAAGATGAGAACGCTGTAGACTATGGCAGTTGAGGTCTCAGTAAATGCCCCCCTTTGAAAGAAAACCGTGATAGCTTGCCTTCCTAACATCACAAGCGCCAGAGCAGCCGGAACAGCCAGCAGCCAGATAATTCGTAGAGCAGTAATCGACAGTTTCTTCAATTCCTCGATTTTCCCTGCATTAAAAAATTCGGCCATGGTTGGGAAAACAACGATCGCTATCGCTGTGCCAATGAGCGTTTCAGGCAGCTGCATAATATAGTATCCATAGAAGTAGCCGGATGTGCTGCCGGCTGAAAGGCCGCTGGTTATCCTGATGATAACCAGGTCAGCGATCTGGACTGTACCAAGGGTAACAATGCGCGGTCCCATCAAACGAATAATCTCTTTTGTGCCAGCCAAATTGAGAGCCCAATTGAGCCGGTAACGAAATCGATATCTACTCAGTGCTGGGACTTGAATGAGGATGTGTAATATCCCGCCCAAAACTGTGCCCCAGGCTAGGCCATTTATGCCCATGACTGGCACAAGTACGACCAAGCCAAATATATATCCTAAATCTAAGGCAACAGGAGCCAATGCGGGCAGCGCGAAATGCTGATGAGCATTCAAAACACTGCTTAAAACCCCGCTAACGCCAAACAATGTTGTCTGCAGCAAGATAACCCTCATAAGGTTAGCAGTCAGGATCTGGGTCTCCCTGGGAAAATCTGGTACAAGAATGTTGCTGGTAATCCAGGGGGCAAAAAAGATGCCTAGCAGAGAGATCCCCCCTAGAATGGCGATTACCAAGGTGAGAACAGTATTTGCCAGGCGAGCGCTTTCTTTGGAAGATTTACTTTTTAGGTAATTTGAATATACGGGTATAAAGGCGGCAGCCAGCGCCCCGCCGGAGATCAAGGTTACAAAGACCTCGGGCAGCTGGTTTGCTGCGGTAAATGCGTCAAACTCTGCACTCGTCCCAAACTCCATGCTAATCAGCCAGGTGCGAAGCAGGCCGGTTAGCTTACCCAGGGAAAGAAATAGGATGACGATTACAGAAGATTTCAGTAAATGACGGGCTCGATCCATGGAGGAAGATTGTAACCAGACAGACCACCTTAGCAAAACAGAGCGCTGTCGTGACGTTGATCCCGTCGTGATAAGCTTTATTTGTTGCTACAATTTAGGAAATATTGCAGGCGACATTATCCCGGATAAATTAAATGGCTAAATCAGTTACGATTGAAGAGCTTGAGGATTCGCTCAAAGTAACAATCCCAATCGAACGAAATTGGGGGCTATTAATATTATTTTCATTCACTCTAATCGTATGGCTCGGAATGTTGATCATCATCTTGATTTATCTGATCGGAAGGTACAGCTCGAGCATTATACAGACAGTTATTTTGATTATCTGGGTTTTAATTTGGTTGAGGTTTGGTAGATTCTTATGGAATCGCTGGCAATATTTCGCTTCTAATCGTGAGATATTGTTCTTTGATCAGGAGCTTGTTGTAATTCGCCGCCCCGTCTCGATCCTGGGCCATACGACCACCTATGATCGCCAACATATTAGCAAATTTTATATTAGTGAACGCCATCAATGCCCCACCTTTGATTACGCCTACTTACATGTTTACTTTGGCCAAAACCTGGCGGTGGAGGAGGCCGAGGCGCTGGTAGAGGAGCTAAATTCGAGGTCTTTCAAGGACGAGAATAATGGTGCAATTGCTGGTTACTAAACGAAGTTGACCTATTCACTAAGAAATAGATCTTTGGTGGCGAAAAAATCAGCAGCTAATAAAAACAAAACAGTCGCATAAAGAAGCAATATGGCAGGAGCAAGTGCCTGTAATTGGTTGAAATAACCAGTCAGAGCGGCATCGGCAATCGCCTTAAAGGGCCAAAACAGGATTCCTGCGAATATTGACAAAATGCCACCGCCAGAATCTATTAGCCACGTGCTAATGTCTCCAATTAATGTCGATATCCCTGTGACTCCTAAATTGAACAAGAAAATTGAAAACCTTGCCAAAATACCGCTGAGCCACTCGGTCAATGGGCCCATCAAACTTTGTAAATAGAGCAAAATTGCTAATATGCCAAAGATATAAACTCGAGACCAACCAGCAGCCACAAGATCCGTAGCATGGAGAGCCAGGGCAATAAATAGGAGGTTAACAGATGTCCATAAAGGAAGGATAATTAGAAGGTTAGATAAGGGTATATCTGGTCCATTAGCCATCAACGCCAATGCTGCTACCAGCGTTTGTAAAAGAGCGGAAAAGATAAATGCAGAGATTAAAGAAGAAGCCAGATATTCGACCCGACTAGGCAACCTAACCAGGAAGGGAAAGTAAACAGCATTATTCGCTCGAGCGGCAACTGTCAGAGTAACAAGGAAAGCAAGAACAGCGCCAAATAGACCAATGACCAAGACGTAATATTCGAAGTCGGGAGTACGTTGTCGCGGATCGAAAAAAATGAAGTAAAACACCAGGGCTAAGAGCAAATAGAGAATCCCAGCAAGCGAAGCCGCTACTGATTTAAAAAAATATGATGTTAAAGAGATTAATCGTTGGCTCATTGAATCGCTTTTGAATATATCTCCGATAAGGTAACTCTCTTATGTTCTACATAGCTAATGTCATACCCCGAGTTTAGGAGTATTCGTAGTACCTGCCTCCTTAGTCCAATCGCATCATCTACCAAGACGATCTCGTTTATATTTGTTGATATTCCAGGATGAAGGCTTTCCAATAAATTTCTTACCTTAGCAACATTTCCATCAATTTTTATTGAGACATGTGGTTTCACAGCCAGCGCTTGATCCATGCTGTTTTTATACAGGATCTGCCCTTCATTCAAAATGACCAGGTATGTACAAACCTGAGTAACCTCCTGGAGTTGATGGGAAGCCAGCACGATAGTATTTCCGGCTTGATGCAACTCCTCTATATGGTGACAAATGTCATTTTGTCCTTCAGGATCGAGTCCATTGGACGGCTCGTCGAGGAGTAGGAAAGGTGGATCACCGATCATAGCCTGAGCGAGTCCTAATCTCTGACGCATGCCTTTAGAGCAATCTTTTATCTTCTTATCAGCAGCATCTACTAAATTGACACGGACAAGACTGGCATCAACAATTTTCTTTCTATTAACTCTTGAAATATTAGCCAGGGAACAAATCATGTTCAGATATTCTCTCACCCTCATCTTATTAGGAAATAATAATCGCTCCGGTTTGTAACCGATAGCAGGCCAGGATTGTCCTTCTGCCTCTATCCGTCCCGAATCTGGATTCAACAATCCGGCGATTAACTTAAAGAGAGTGGTTTTTCCCGCTCCATTAGGGCCCAATACCCCTAATACCTCACCATCTTTTATATGTAATGAGACGTTATCCAATGCCCTCGTCGAATGAAAGCTCTTGGTTACGTTAACAATTCTTATCACGGGGACCCTTATGTATATGATGAATGCTTGAGAAGGTAGTGTACCATTGGGTGAATTATTCGACTACAATAGCGCCTCTTGTTATAATGTCGGCTTGTTCGGAGTATTTAGTTAACTCTAGCAGCAACAATCACCGTTAAATCAAGTTAATCTTTGTATGAGGACGAAAAAATGGATCTTTCAGGATTAGCCCCCTTTTTTGCGGTTATAGAAATAATTATTGCAGTCGTAATAATCGCTATAGTCTTAGTGCAAGCTAAAGGTTCCGATTTAAGCAGTTTTATGGGCGGCGACAGTTCAAGCTACAGGACACGTCGAGGGGTCGATGCTACTTTACACCAGGCTACTATTGGATTTTCCATCGCCTTCTTTATTTGGACATTATTAACCTTTATTGCCATGGGGCAGGCTGTTTAGTCAGGGGAGTCCCGTTAGAAGTAATCATTAGATTTTCGTGAAACCCGATATTCGCTGGCAGTTGTTGCTTGCAGTAGTCTGTATTGGACTGGTCATTTCAGTTATCGGGATCGAGTATCAGGGAGCCGGTATATGTTCGGATCTTGTTCCTGCTGGTGGTGGAAAGTTAATAGAAGGCATAGTTGGTTTGCCGTCTCATATCAATCCACTCCTAAGTGATCAAAATCCAATAGACGAATATCTGGTCGATCTTATTTTTGATGGACTGACGCGATATGACGAAAATGGCAAATTGATCCCTGCCCTTGCTGAAAGTTGGTCAGTTAGTGAAGGCGGCCGGGTTTACACGTTCCAGCTGAATGAAAATGCAAGATGGCAAGATGGCCAACAAGTAACCTCCGATGATGTCTACTTTACATATAACTTGCTTAAGCAGGATGCTTTCCCCGCCAGTGAAAAGATGAAATCCATTATGGCGAGCGCGTCAATCGAGATTTTGGACAAATTCAGCATCCGTTTTGAAATACCAGAGCCATATGGCCCCTTCCTTGAAGCAACAACAATCGGGCTATTACCAGCCCATATATTGGATGATGTTGATCCCGAGGAGCTAGTTGATCATCAGTTCAACAAAGCGCCCATTGGTACCGGGCCATTTATGGTGATTCCGGGTAGAGATTGGCAACAAACTGGGATATTAAATCTTGCTCCAAATCCCCATTATTGGCGGCAAGGGGTTAACCTTGATGGACTTGACATTCGCTTCTATTCTAAGGGTGAACAATTGGCGAACGCCTATTCTTCCGGGGAGATTCAAGCAATAACTTCAATTCAAAGCCCGGATATGGATGTCATCTCCACCTTGCCGGGGATTCGAATATTTACTTCAAGGGCGCCTCGCCTAACGCAGCTAATATTTAATCTCAACCAGGAGGGAGATCTTGCAATTCAAGACCTTCAGATGAGGCAGGCAGTGGTTTATGGATTAGATCGAGAAGTCTTGATAGATGAAGTCCTAAATGGGCTGGGACTCCCGCTAGAAGGTCCTTTTTTACCCTCTAATTGGGCATACAACCCTGGCAGCATGACTGAATATGCATATGATCCTGCCCAATCGTCTACCCTCCTGTCAACATTAGGATGGGAATGGGTTAGCGGAAATGAATACAGAAGCAACAGTAGCCAACAGCTTGATTTCCAATTACTATTCGCTGATAACGATCGGATGAGAACAATCGCCAAGGATATAGCTGCACAATGGGCTGATATTGGTGTTAATACTATCCTTGTGCCCACACCTGGTGGAGAATTCACAGATCGATTAAAAGAAGGGAAATTTGACATCGCTCTGGTTGAAGTTGAACCCACCAGCGATCCTGATCTATATGATTTTTGGTCGCAGGAAGCCATTGTCCGGGGGCAAAACTTTGGCGGTTGGAACAACCGCCGGGCAAGTGAAGCCCTCGAATCTGCAAGACAGCTAAATTCACCAGCGGATAGAAAACCCTATTATGAGGTCTTTTTGAACATTTTTAATGAAGAGCTTCCGGCTCTCACTTTATTCCAATATGTAAGAAGCTATGGCATCAGCTCTACTGTTGAAGAGGTTGATATCGGCCAATTCAACTCTCCAAGGGAGATATATGAGAGCTTTGCAAAATGGTTTTTCTTTTATCGAGAAGTGGCTGTTGCTTGCCCAGGGGAGGAGACTTGAATGGGCAATATCTCTATTGGGCCAAAAATTACTTGCTGACATACTAGAATTTCTTGTCGCTTAATCAATTC
>BTQB01000160.1:0-6071 GCA_036985655.1 Anaerolineae bacterium
TCGACTCACTTAAGGGCGTTCATGTCACTGGAACTGTCCCAGATGAAAGACCTTATTATGATGAGTCCGACGTCTTTGTAATCCCTCTTCGTTTGGGTGGTGGCACCAGGATCAAAGTTCCGGCAGCAATGTCAATGGGCATCCCAATAGTTTCGACCTCTCTAGGTATTGAAGGTATCACGGGATTGACCGAGGGGGAGATAGCCACTGCCGACAGCCCACAAGAATTTTCGGCCGCAGTGATTCGCTTGATCAACGATCCAGTGGTCCGTCGTCTCCAGGCAGATGCTGCCAGAGAAAAAGCCAAATCGCTATTCGATTGGTCAATCAGTATTTCCAACCTGGAGAGAGCGTATTCTCTAGCCAGGTCACTTAATGAGAGCTCGGGTATATAAGGGATGAAAAATCGACGTGTGATCGTTATTAGACGTGATAGACCAGTAATGAAACTTAAGAAAGTTTTTGTGCAATTAAGCAAAGCTTTCAACATCATAACTTGGGTAATCTTGATTAGGAGCACTATTGCGAATCCTATTTGTCAGTAATTGGTTTCCCTATCCGCCAGATAACGGGACAAGACAACGGAACTACAACCTCATTAAGCAGCTGAGCGGCAAACATGAGATTTCTTTGGTTAGCTTCTATCGGCGAGAGCCTAAACCAAATGGTGCGAGAATAGATCACCTCAGAGGTTATTGCAGCCAGGTTACAATTGCACCACGCCTTAGGTATTCGGGGCACACATACCGTTCTTTATATGAGTTGTTGAACCGGCGTCCGCCTTGGATAACCCTAAGTTGGAACGGGGAGATAGCTGAAATGGTTGTTCAGAATCTTTCAGATTTCAGCCCTGATTTAGTATTAATCTCGGAAGTTTTAAATCTTCCATTGCTTGATCAAATCCACCTTAATGTTCCAATCGTTTTAGAACAGTTTGAGGTTGGGGTTATTTGGCAACGTGTAAATAAGTCCCGGGGTGTTTCGAAGAAAAGGCGTATAGGAGCGCAAGCCATTCTTAAATCATACCTCCAGCAGAGGCTCCAGCAGGTTGATGGTGTGACAGTTCCTAATGATGAAGAGAGAAAAATATATTTGTCAATCATGCAACAAGAGAAAAATCTTGAGGTTGTTCCCAACGGCGTCGATATTGAGCTGTTCCAATTCAACGATACGCTAATGAAATCGAATGTCCTGGTTTATAGCGGCTCGGTCATGTTCAAGGCGAATCTAGAAGCTGTTTTGTACTTCTTAAAAGAGGTGCTGCCTACTATCCAGAAAGTCAACCCAAGGGTGACCTTAAGAGTGACGGGTCATGTCGACCAGGCTGCCCAAAAGATGATGGCAGATTTTAATTCTATTGAACTAACAGGCTATTTGCAGGATGTTCAACAGGCAATATCCTCAGCGGAAGTATGTGTAATACCATTACTTACTGGTTCAGGAACGCGATTGAAGGCTTTGGAGGCAATGGCTCTGGGAGTGCCTGTAGTGACAACAACTTTAGGTGTGAGGGGAATTGATGTCGAAGATGGTAAGCACGTACTTATCGCTGACTCACCAGACGAATTTGCTGCTGCTGTATTGATGGTCATGGAGGATCGCAAACTTTGCTCGAACCTTGCAGCCAATGCACGAAAGTTAGTAGAAGACAAGTATAGCTGGGATCGCATCGGCCTGAAATTAAACGATTTCTGCGAACGAATTGTTGTGAACTAACATGGCGGCAACCAATAAATTGGCCATCGTATTGGTCAATTGGAACAACAAGAACTTTATAGACCAGTGCCTGCAATCGATTAAAGAGGCTGAGCTGCCATTTAAGTACGAAACTATCGTCTCTGATAATGGCTCGTCAGATGGAAGCCTCAGGATGATTAATGAGAATTATCCTGAGGTGAAGATCATTCAAAATGATGAAAACGTTGGAGTCGCCACCGGTAACAACCAGGGCATCAAAAACAGCTCCAGCGAGTTTATTTACATTCTTAATAACGATACAAAGATAAACGGTCCTTCAGTAATAGAGATGATAACCTTTTTAGAAGAGAATCCTGAAGCTGGCGCTGTAGGTGGCAATCTCCTAAATCCTGATGGGACCTTACAATCTTCGTTTTTTAAATTTCCGACATTGTTAGAAGAATTCCTTATTGTTTCTCATATAGGGAAAAAGATTAACCTACTTCATCCAAGCCACAATGGAAAATGGCCCCAGGCTCGCGAAGTAGATTGGTTAAGCTCCGCCAGCATTATTGTGAGGCGGAAAGCTTTCGAGGTGATTGCTTTGTTGGATGAGGATTTTTTTGTTTACTCGGATGAAACAGATTGGCAGTACCGGCTGTGGCAGGCGGGCTGGAGGGTGCATTATCTGCCATCTGTTAACACTATCCATTACGGAGGTGGCAGTTTTAAACCTGGGGAAAGACGCTTTACATTGGTCTATAGGGGAAGGATGTTGTTTGCAAACAAGCATTATTCAATGATGTTCCAGATTATTCAGAGGTTTATGTTTGGGATTTTTGCAGCTCTTCGCCTTTTTGTCTGGATGCTTTTATATCTCGTGCCGGGTCGTCGTGATTTCAGCGGCAGCCAGATCAAGTCTAATATTGAGATCATCTCATTATCAATCCATCTAAAGTGAATCAGAGAGACTTGGTGTTGTGATATTTAGTAAGATTCGTGGCCCAATGAATGAGCGATCCCGCTCTAAATTTATTGTTGCTGCTGTCACGATTTTTGTAATGGTTGTAAGCATCGGTGTTGGATGGATGACGGCCGAATCCCGGATGCTGGCAATTTATCTGATTTCGGCCCCCTTGTTCTTTGTCGCAGCATTGTGGGTAGTATCCGAAAAACCAGACGCTGTGCTGCTCATACTGATTTTTGCTGCCTTCCTTATCCCTCTCGAAATATCTGCCAGTGAATCCGTAGCTGTAAACAGCATCATTCTTATTTTGCCACTCCTAAGCATGTTCTGGATCATCAAGAGTCTCCTTACAGGCGACGGAGTAACTATCGATAAACCAACGATGCGGCCGATGTTGGTATTTCTTATCATCGCTGGAATTTCATGGCTCTACGGAATCGCCACGTGGCAGTCTAACTTCCCCAAGCCAGATAATCTCTTATTTATACAGTTAGGCCAGTGGTTTATTTTTGCCCTTTCGTTTTTGGGTTTCTTCCTTGCGGCACAGCAGTCAATAACCGGCATTCGTTGGTTTATTTGGGCCTTCTTAATTTTCAGCGCTCTAGCGTTAATTGGCCGTTATGGCGGACCTCTTGGCTTCATCCCTCGTGCATTGGTGTCGCCTATCGCCCAAGGAAATGGTGCAATATATGTGTGGTTTACCGCGCTCGCGGGTTCCCAGGCGATGTTCAACAAACAGCTATCGAAGTCTTTACGCCGAATCCTTATGGCAGCTGCAATCTCTGTGCCCTTACTTGGATTCGTTTTTAATTCCAACTGGGCTACAAGCTGGCTGCCACCTCTGGTAGTTCTCTTATGCCTTATATTTATCCGGTCAAGACGAAGCGCGATAGCCTTGCTGATCGCTTTGGTAATTGTGGCTCTGTTATCTTCTGGAATCTTACTCAGCATTTTCGATTGGGATCTGGAAAGACAATACAGTATTGGCGGTCGATTTATACTGTGGGATGCTGTGCTGCGTCTTGGGCTTCAAGAACCAATTCTTGGTCTTGGTCTAACCACATATCACCAATACTATAAATACATCCCGCTATTGACTGATGTCGGAGCCTGGTACCAACCGAATGTGAATTCTCACAATTTATATATAGATATATTCGCCCAGATGGGAGCGGTCGGATTGGTCGTTTTTAGCTGGTTAATTATTGAAATAGGACGTCTGCTCCTAAGATCATATAGAGTATTTGAAAATGGCTTTGAAAAAGCGTTTGTTGTGGGATGTCTCGCAGGTGGGATCGGGATATTGGCCGCTAGTGTGATGGTTGAATGGCTTCTACCCTTTGTTTATAACGTCGGCTTCAAGGGACTTCGATTTACCGTTTTCAACTGGATATTCTTGGGAGGGTTGGTAGCGATCTGGAAGGTGAGAAGGGCATCTAACAATGAACCAAAAAGAATGGGATCGATTGAAGCAATAGACTCAACGGATTTGTCATGATTGAATCCATGTTTATATGGTATTTCGAAGAGATATAGCCAAGTACTTAAGATACCCATTTGAGCGAAGAACTTTTCGCTCAGATATCTGGCCTGCGATATCCAGTCAAGCCCAATTATCAGCCGGGATAGCACGCAACAATCAATATAAACCATCAATCATTATCCACGGAATTATGCCCCGTTCCGGAACAGTGTACCTCGGTGAACTGCTGCGACTCCACCCCTCTTTATTCGCCTACCCAAATGAGATATGGGAGTTTCCGCTCCTCCAACAAAGCGGGCATGTGTTGAAGGTTGAGAAGGAGTTTTTGTGGGCTCACGAACAAAATTTTGGCAAGATCGGTGAGTATGATTTCCTGCCCCTGTTTGGGTCATCTTTAATCGGCTATTTACATCAATATACTCCCAATGATAAGCAACTTGTTCTTAAGGTCCCAAGTATCCAATATCTGAGTCTTTTTTATGCGCTCTTTCCCCATGAGAACTTGATAATATTAGTAAGAGATGGGCGTGACATTGCCCACTCCACTGTAAAAACCTGGCCACAAATTCGTTTTTGGATGGTTTGTTTGCGCTGGCGGAGAGCAGCTAAAGTCGTTTTAGCTTGCCAGAAAGCATTTTCAGAGCAGGGAAAGAATTTTATGGTGGCCCAATTTGAAGAAGCTGTTCTTGCACCAGAAGGATTTATACGAAGAGCTTGTTCACTATTTGATTTAGCAGAAGAAGATTATCCTTTTAATAGAATACAGGAGATTCCGGCTCGAGGATCATCATCGATTCACCAAAGAGAATCTATTACCTGGAAGCCTAAGGAAAGAACTCCAGATTTTCAGCCTATCGGTCACTGGAAGTCATGGGGCCCATACCGTCGTTTCATTTTTAAGAAAATTGCCGGAAAAGAATTAATTGCGCTCGGTTATGCAGATAATCTTCAATGGTAGATTCCTAATGGAAAAAAGGTGTTTGGTGATTTCACCCAATCCAGTTGGAAACAAAAAACTAAATCGCAGATATGCCTTTTCATCTCTGTCCTCTAATTGACTCACTCTTCTCGCCACGAACGGATTTTGGGAGCTAAATTTGCGATCGCTTTTCCCTATTTTAAGAAACGGGTTGGTTAACAGCGGCCTGTAAAGACAATTACGATTTTCGATCCTGGTCAGAAGATCTAAACCCATTAACTTTCCCTAATGCGAATAGTATATATCCAGCCTTCGCCCTCATTCGGCATGCACCAATACACGGCTGATCTTGCCAACCGCATGGTCGAAATCAAAAATACTTTTCTCTGTACTGTTAAGGGCTTTCCAGCTGACAGATATTCGCCTCACATTAGGATTGGAACGCCAGGAGAAATTAAATCAACAGGCTTTTCATTCGATGGTCTGAAAATAAATCGTGCGAAAGAGATCGCGCGATGGGTAATAGACAAGGATCCAGATGTTATCCACATCACCGGCCCGCACTTGTGGAACATTTACTTGACTAGAGCTTTTAGAAGAATGGGCATCCCAGTAATTCATACGATTCATGACTTAGAACCACATTCCGGCATGCGAAATGGAAAACTGTTGCCTTATTGGAACAGGCAAATATTTAAGTCTGCAAGCCATATTCTCGTACATGGAGATGTCTTTCGAAAACAGCTGATCAAAGAAGGCGTTGGCGATCATCGGGTAACCAGCCTGCCACTGCTTCACTTGTTTTTAAGCTTCAGTGCCGAGAAGAAGATGCAAACTGAACCCCTTCCGAGCCCGATTAGTTATGAGAATTTCATTCTATTCTTCGGCCGGATTAAAAAATACAAGGGTTTAGGAGTGCTTATTCGAGTTTTCGCTGATTTTCTTCTGAAAGATGATAACGAGATCAGTGAGGGAATTAAGCTAATTGTCGCCGGTTCTGGGCGTATCTCGGAAGTTTGGGGGAG
>BTQB01000161.1:0-6067 GCA_036985655.1 Anaerolineae bacterium
GTTGATGCTTTTTGTTCTTTCGAAACACGGCCCAACTCCTGTCTTTACCTGCCCTAATTTTACCAGTTTTCTCTAGTTGAGGCTGATTCTTAAACCCTATGACCTTTTTTCAGGGGACTCATTATTGTAAAAAGAGTGAATAAACTCCAGAGGAGTGCCTCCCACCACCGGCCGCTTGTGACAGCCAATCCTGCCCCCACAAAGGCCAGTCCAAGCCAGGCATAGTGTTGGAAACCATGATCTCGAAGCTGTTGGCCCAGGGGGCGACCATCCTCCTGAGCCAGCCAATAGTGGAAGCCGGTGTCGGCTAGCAATACTGCAAGGCCCAGGATCCAGAGGCTGTTGAAGGGCAGTGGCCGCCAGGGAATCATAGCGCGATCAAGTATAAATGGCGGCGCCTTCGAAAAAAAGTGAATTGGACATATTTTGTCTACATTCAATAAAAGGGACATAGGAAAAAACACTTATGGCCGTTCGAATAGACACTGATTTAACTGAAAACGAAATGTCTTCTATGGTTGGGATTCCCCCCGAATCGTGGTTTACACAATTCATTTACAGAAATGTGGAATCCCCAACTCACCCCAATCGATCTCTGACAATAAACAACGAGATGAAGCAGATGATGGTTGCCGATTGGATAACAAATTACGCGAAGGGCAAGCGTGTTCTAGATTTGTTTTGTGCCAACGGTGGATTTTCACTAATCGCAGCTCTTTCGGGAGCAAAGGAAGTTATTGGTATTGATTACTCGCAAGAACGCATCAAATGTGCAGAGTTCGTTGCTAGTACAATACGTTTACAATCAGATTGTAGGATCGAGTTCAAACAAGGCGATGTTTATGACATAGGAACTATGTTAGATGAGCCATTTGATGTGGTATTCTGTTTTGGGGGCCTTTATCATATAGCGGATCCAGCATATGTGTTAAGACAAATTAGACGCCTTACAAAGGAACGCTTGATTCTGCAAACCTCTCAAGTGCTGCCCTTACGATACAACTGGGCTAGATTCAAAGTACGTCGACAAGATTGGACTGCAGTAGGCATGACAAGCATACGTGGTGGTTATGGGACATGGCAATTATCACCTGGTTGTCTTCGAGAGCTGCTTCTGCATGGTGGTTTCAGAGTTATTGAGGAACGACAGCCTCCATTGTTAAAACGGCGTCGCTTTCCATGGTACTTAGCAGATTGTGAGCCCATATGACGGATCTAATTAATTGGCTATGACATCCTCCCGATGGGTAAGTATTCTCCCGTAAATAGTGTGGGAATAGGTAGATATGTCGATTGAGTCCTAGTTGGCGTTGCTGAAAAAAGAATGTGTCATGTTTTTCTTAATATGTACTTAAAATTTTTGGAGCAATCTTCAGGGTAGCGTGGACATATTATTTCTTAACGAGGAGGCCAAGAATTCATCAGACACCTGAAGAGCAAATGATTTCAGGAAAGGGCAATGTAATTTTGTCGAATTACCGCCAAGCTATTTCTAATGTTCCAGCGATCTGGCGGGATTTTTCTCTGACCTTTGGCTCAAATCTTTTTGTCCTGGGTCTTGGGCTCTTCACTGGGGCTTTACTGGCGCGATTATTGGGCCCAGAAGGCCGAGGGCAACTGGCAGCCATTCAGCTTTGGGGTCTATATCTAATTAGCCTCGGACACCTTGGAGTTCCTAGCGCACTGGTGTTTTACACAGGTCGTCAAGCAAATAATGCTGGCAGCTTCATCACCTCTGCCTGGGCAATTATGCTTCCCCTTAGCCTTCTTTGGATTGTAGCCGGTTGGTTGATATTGCCTCTTCTTCTTGAGAACAAAGGTGAAGAAATTGTCGCATATGCGAGTCTTTTTCTGTTAATCCTGCCCATTGCTTATGTAAATCGAGCTTCCATGGCCTTTCAAGGATTGAAGCGATTTTCTACCTGGTCCTTCTTCCGGATTCACAAGCCGATCTTGTACGCCGGGCTCCTGGTTACCTTGGGGTTACTGGGTATGGCCACGCCTTTTAAAATAACTGTCGGTTTTTTAATTATCAGCCTTGTTGGTCCAGTACTGGTTCTAATTTTGCTTTTTAAATCTGGTGTTAAGCTGGCCCGACCTTCGCTGTCCAGGTCAGGCAAGCTGTTACACTACGGCCTACGCTCAGTCGCAGGATCGGCGCCATCAGAATTAAACGTACGAGTTGACCAGCTTCTAATGGCCTTGTTATTGACGAGTGCAGAATTAGGGATATACGTGGTTGCAGCTTCATGGTCACTTATCTTGAATCCTTTTGCTAGAGCCATTAGCGATGTGGTTTTCCCACATATTGCGAGTGTATCAAGTTATCTTCAACAGCATAGCTTGTTTGCTGCATCCGTTCGCTTAAGTCTACTTTCAACAACAATGGCTACAATCGTACTGCTAGCAATTACACCTGTTGTCGTGCCTGCAATCTTCGGTGACAGTTTCCAGGCGGCCGTGCCAATCAGTATGATATTATTGGTAGCAGGTGTTTTTTATGTCATTAATATGGTTCTTAGCAATGGCTTACGTGGCTTAGGATTTCCTGAAGCACCAGCATATGCTGAAATTCTGGGACTGGGAGGCACTATATTACTGTTGGTGATTTTACTGCCCAGGTTCGGGATTATCGGCGCTGCTTTCGCATCATTATTGGCCTATGCTTTGGCATTTGGGGTGCTTCTCATATTTGCAGTTTACAAAACACCTCTTACGCTAGGATCCCTCCTCGTACCTACTCGAGGTGATATCCAGAATATACGACAGCAGCTTAATGCGTTATCCCATAGAAACCAATAGGGCGTATTGAAGCACCTAAATCCAGATTCGTTGATTGAGACGAGAATGGCGAATCGTTCCCAAGAATTCTACGATGATGCTTATCAAAATACAGACTACCCGTCGCCGATTGATCCGAAAGACCACGCGTTCTATCTTCCCCTAAGCACATTTCTCAAGAGGTATCAACTTGCGAATTGTCGCTGTTTGGAAGTCGGTACTGGCAGGGGTGCGTTTCAAGGCCTGGTTGCTGATTACTATGGGATTGACATCGCATTTTCAGCTGGAATATATATTTCCTTTCCTTTTGCGGTTGCCTCGGCCACCGGGTTGCCCTTTTCTTCAGATAGCTTTGATGGGGTCTGGTCAATAACCGTTCTGGAGCATGTTCCCCAGCCAGAAAGTGCCCTTGAGGAAATGTGGCGAGTGTTAAAACCTGGTGGTTATCTCTATTTGGCCCCTGCCTGGCAATGCCGCCCTTGGGCTGCTAATGGCTATCAAGTTAGACCATACTCTGATTTTAGTGTGCGCGATAAGCTTATCAAGGCTTCCATCCCCATACGAAATTCGGTCGCATTTAGATCTCTTTCAATATTTCCGCGGCGATTACACCAGGCGTTAATGTATAAACGTAATCGTCAACCAACCCAGTTTCGTTATCGTGAGCTGGAGCCAAATTATGAATGCTTCTGGCAATCGGATTCCGACGCTGTGAATTCAATGGATCCGTTTCAGGCTTACCTCTGGTATGTATCTCGCGGAGCACGCTGCTTAAGTTACACTTCTTTGAAATCTGCGCTAATGGGTCGAAACGGCCCTTTGATTTTCCAAAAACCTAGAGAAGGTTCATTAGTTGATTCATAGAAACTGATGGCAAGCCCTGTCGATGTTTATATACCTAAGGTAGTCGTTGCCCATCCTAATGCCCAACATTCACATAAATTAGCGGTGGCCCTGCAAAAGGCAGGCATGCTGCAAGCATACTGTACTGGGCTATATACTGCCTGGAACCAGCCGCCATTTAATTATTTGACCTGGTTACCCCATCCCCTACGGAAGCGAATTGAAAAAAAAGTGTTCCATCGATTTCGTCGTAACCATCCGGAATTGGACCCGGCGCGAGTAAAGACGATTGGCATCTGGTCCAATATCGCCATGGCCACCCTTTTTAGAGCAGGAGCGAAGACCCCGTGGGCGATGAATGGATTTCAAAACCAATTGGCTCGTTTTCAACAGCAAGTGGCTGAAATCAGTAGAGCCACGGCCGATATCATGGTCTTATATGACATGAATGCCTATTTCGGCTTACTGGCCACCGAGAATACTACCATCATTCGCGTTTTAGATATGGCCTCAACCCATCCGATAGTTCGGAACGAAGTTTACCGTGTTGAAGCAGCCCGATGGCCGGCCTTTTCAGACCAGATGGTAATATTGTCTCGTCAGTCTCTTCGTTTCGCTCAATTACAGCTAGAACCGATTATGGCCGATTATTTACTCGTCGGTTCAGAGTGGGTCAAGTCTACTTGCGTCGCAAATGGTGTTACTCCAGAGCGCATCTATGTCGTTCACTATGGTGTCGATACTACGCTGTTCTACCCACGAAACCTTCAAAGTGACGTTAGACTGAAGCCCTTCTGTATATTGTATATAGGCAATGCCTCGACCGGCAAGGGGTTTCCCTATCTTATCCAAACATTGCAACTCCTAACAGATCTTGATATTGAGCTTATTTGCTGCGGCGTAAACAGCGGTCAGCTTTCCGTTAATCAGGATCTTGGTCGAGTGCGTCTTAGCTTCAAGGGCTATCAATCCCATGGGGAGATCGCCCGCCTAATGCGGGAATCAGATATGCTCTTCCATCCAACTGTATTGGAAGGCTTCTCTCTCACATGTCTTGAAGCGATGGCCTCTGGGCTTCCGGTGTTGACCACGCCCCGCAGTGGCACGGCCGAGATTATCGAAGATGGCCATAACGGTTTTGTGGTTCCTGTAGGGAATATTGAAGCTATGCAGAAGGTGGTCAATCGTCTTTATCAGAAACCTGAATTTGGACGCCAGGTCGCCATGGCCGCTCGAGCCACGGCCGAGAAGTACTCCTGGGGTACTTATGAGCAAAAAATCGGCCAGGTTTTTTCTGAGATTTACCGTCGGGGAAAACCACAGATTCAGATCCAAGAAGGTGTGAGAGTAACGTGAAAACGCAGGCCAAGATTTTGGTAAAACGTTTAGGTATGGAAGAGGCTCTTAAGAAGTTTTATGTCGAAGGACGAATGTTGGGTGAGCGGAGTAAGTTTCTCATTCGAGGCCGGCCTAATCCATCAGATGCTATCCTTCTCGCAGGCTCTGGACGGAGCGGTACCACTTGGATTGGAAATTTGATTGCTTCTGGACAAGGGATCCAGCAAATATTTGAACCCCTTCATCCCCGCTTTAGTGTCCAGATACGACACCTGACCGGTTGGGAGGTTGGTCAACGGCCTCGCTATCAGGCCCACTATATGAGGTCAGACGAACCCCATGGGGAATGGTCAATATACCTGAATGAAGTGCTTTCCGGCCGGGAACGGAATTACTGGACTGATTATCACCGAACCAGCTATTTCCCTGAAAGATTCCTGATAAAAACCATTCGTGCCAACTTAATGCTTGGCTTTCTCAGCGATCAATTCAGCCCCAAAATCATTTATGTTTATCGCCATCCCTGTGCCGTGGTCCTGTCCCGCCTCAAAGTCCGGTGGCGTGCTGACGTCGGTGACATCCTCAGCCAAGATAAATTGGTAGAGGATTATTTACAACCATGGATTGGCGCCATTGGGCGCGAGCGTGATTTGCTAGGGGCGCACGCTGTCTGGTGGGCGGTCGAAAATATGGTGGCGAGCCGGGAACTGGAAAGCCGGCCTCATTACGCCGTGACTTACGAGGCGCTGGTCCAACAGCCCAGGCTCGAAATTAGAAAAATCTGGTCCTGGTTGGGCATTCAACCCATACCCATTCAAAAGGGCCTTATCGAGAGACCAGCCGCATGACCCGTCCCTCCTCTCCTGAATCCACTGACCTTCGGTTAGCCTCGTGGAAGAGAGAGCTTAAATCAGATGAAAAACGACGGATTCTTGAGTGGGCTCAGCGGTTAGGACTATCGCTCTATGATGAAGATGTTTTGCCGGTGACCTTGCAGAAACTAAATCAGGAGGCAGGATTTGACCGCCAAGGTCTTTCTATTGGGCATTGATGCATTAGACCCCGATTATTTGGAGACTTACCGTGGTTCTCTTCCCGTTTTATC
>BTQB01000162.1:0-6017 GCA_036985655.1 Anaerolineae bacterium
AATAATAGAGCTATCTGCCCGGAGGCGTGCCCTTTGAAACGCGTCCAGGCCGCCAGGAAAACCAAACCAGCGATCAAGACCCCGTGATAACTAAGACCACCCCGCCAAATGAGTGGAATTTCGCTGAGGTTCTCAGAATAGTAACTGATGTTGGCTATGACAAACACGACTCGGCCGGAGATCAGGCCGGCGATTACAGCCAACAGGAGCCCATCGATCCAAAGTTCGGATTTTATGCCATCCCGCTTTCCCAAGTAAAAGGCCAGGCCTAGTCCTGCAAGAATACCTAAGGCCATTACAACTGTGTAACTGTAAAGAAAGAAGGGACCATATCGGGCAAGAATCGGGTACATTATTTAAGATCTTAAATGAAGGTTGGCTGGCAGACAATAATGCTGCTTGGACCACGCGTACAATGTGGATGTTGGTGTTGGTGATCGATGATGGTTAGAATCGAAGCGCCATCCTCCCGGAGGTCTTGAACCGGGAGGATCTTGTCCTATGAGATCTTGAAGAATGGTATGATGATGTTGGTTATCAGCAGGGCTTCGAGATTTGACATGTGGAGCGGAAAAGGACCAGCCTAAAATATTCGCTGATGAACAAAGATCGCGATCAACAAGGAATCCGTCCACTACGGGCAACAGATATGAGTTCTTTGGTCGAGAGCTACAATGCTTCATTTTCCCGATCTACCAAGAACATAAGGGAGCTGACCTCATCTTTACTTAGAGCCAAATGGCCAGAGAGCCAGGTGAGGGTCATAACGATCGGCGGCGAACCTGTAGGATACATTCAGGCAATGCGCGTCCCAGGCCTAGATCAACATTATGAACTGCAGGGTTGTATCCATCCAAAGTTCAGACATCGAGGGCTGGGCAGCAGCCTGCTGGCATCTGTAAAGAAAGAGCTGCAGGGCAGAGGCGTCAAGAAAATCACTTATGTGGTTGATACAGAGTCTGATCCTGGGCAGGCCTTCCTTTTGAAGAGGGGATTTTCGATTGAGCACCAGGAATGGATGATGGAATTGGTCGATTTTTCAAATCTTCCTGAAAAGGATGCTTTGCCAGGCAATTTCACACTTGGCACCTATCCGGAATCGGAAGCAATATCAATTTTCAGAGACTTATATGAGCAGATTTTTAAGGATTTACCCTGGTATCAGCCATATGAAAGCGAGGAGCAGGTAGCTGAGGAACTGGTGGACCCAGGGGACATTTTATTTCTTAGACTTGTCCAAGATAATGTAGGTTTTTGTTGGCTCCGGCAAAGAAATCACCAAACTGGTGAGATTGAACCTATTGGCCTCGTAAAGCGGCTGAGACGAAAGGGTCTTGGAAAGGATTTACTGCTGGAAGGCCTATTAAGATTACAATTGCGGGGGATCAGCCGGGTGCAGATAGGTGTCTGGCGTGATAACGTGGCAGGGATAAACCTCTATCGCAAGGTTGGGTTTCGACGCGTTCAAAAGATAACACATTTAGGAATTGAATTAAATTCTAATTTAAAGATGAGCTATTAGTACCGGTCGCTTTACCTTTATTTGCTTACCTTTTACAATCAGGCGAGAATTTCCGGGGGCATAATAGGACCAGATTACCATCTGACACTTAACCATTGTTGTATGAACTCTTCCAGATTTTTGTTAGATAGAAGTATAAAATAGGGATAATTTATGTTTAGGGACATCGAAGAGGTAGGAACTGGCCTCGGTAGAGAAAATTATATAGCTTCTAAAGAGATTTCTACCGTGGTTTACCTGGCCCAATCTCTTAGCAAGCCGGTATTGACTGAAGGGCCAGCGGGCGTCGGCAAGACCGAATTGGCAAAGGCCTGGGCTGGCGCCCTGGGTTGGCCGCTGGTGCGACTACAATGTTATGAAGGGCTCGACGAAAGCAAGTCGTTGTATGAATGGGAATACGCCAAACAGATGTTGTATACCCAGTTACTGCGAGACACTCTGCAGGATGTCTTAGGTGAAGCAAAAAGTCTAACCGAAGCGGCAGAACGCCTTTCGATGGAGGAGGATGTATTCTTCTCCGAAAAATTCTTACTGCCCCGACCCCTGCTCCTGGCGCTTACCTCCAAGGAACCAGTCGTACTGCTCATTGACGAGATCGATAGGGCAGATGTTGAATTTGAAGCCTTCTTGTTGGAAGTATTAAGTGACTTCCAGGTCAGCATCCCGGAGATAGGCACCATTTCTGCCATTCACCAACCCATGGTCCTGTTGACCAGCAACAATACGAGAGAGCTGAGTGAAGCGCTAAAAAGACGCTGTTTATATATATTTATCGATTATCCTACTCTCCAGGCTGAATTGACAATCGTCAAGCTGAAAGTGCCGGAGTTGAGCCCTGAATTGGCCCGCCAGGCTGTTGAGGTGGTGCAGCAGCTAAGGCACATGGATCTGCGCAAGGTACCGAGTATAAGCGAGACACTTGATTGGGCGAGGGCGTTGGTAACACTAAATGCTAAAGCGATCGATGAAGAAACTATGCGCAATACCCTCACAGTTCTGCTTAAATATGAAGCTGATGTGCAGCGCGCCCGTCGTCTTTTGGGCAATGGTGGTCGTCGTCAGATGAGGGGTGGAAAGCTTGGAAGATAGAATTATCGAGTTCGTTCGAGGTTTGCGATCGGCAGGAGTACGAGTATCCCTGGCTGAATCAATGGATGCCATGAAAGCTGTGACAATTCTTGGCGTAACGGAGAAAGCGCTCTTTCAAGAGTCCCTCAGAGCCACACTGATAAAAGATTCCAGCGATTTCGCACTGTTTGACGAATTGTTTCCCTTATTCTTCGGAAGCGGCGGCCCGCCTTTGCAGAGCGCGCTGGAAGATTTATCGTCAGAAGAGCAGGAGATGCTCCGGGCGGCCTTAGAGGCGATGAGCGGCCGGCTGCAGCGACTCCTGGATTGGCTAACCAGCGGCGATGGTCCAACAGCAGAAGAACTAGAGGCGCTGGCGAAACGTGCCGGCGCTAACTGGGCCAATGATCCTGGAGAAGCCCGGTGGATTAGCAGGCGGATGCTGCGCCAGATGGGCTACCAGCACCTGGAGGAGCAAATAAGTACCCTGGTTCAAGAACTTCAGGAAATGGGAATGAGCCAGGAAGCTATTGAACTGTTAATGGGCGTGGTGAAAACAAACCGGGATGCGCTAGCGGAGCAGGTGGCCCAAAAAGTTGGCCTCCAAATCGCCCAAGAAAGAAATGAGCGGGCCCGGGATTTATTCGGACCTGATTTGATTCACAAGCCGTTTCAATCATTGAGTGAATCTGAAGCCGATATTTTACGAAAAGAGGTCCAACGCCTGGTAGCTCAATTGAGAAGTCGAGCAGCCCTACGCAGGAAGAAGGGAAAGAATGGGAAGTTTGATCCCAAGGGCACGATTCGAGCAAACCAACGATACGGAGGTGTGCCCTTCGATATAAAGTACAAGAAACGGAAGCTAAAGCCCGATTTGGTTCTGGTGTGCGACGTATCGACATCCATGAGACCGGTTGCAGAATTTATGCTGCGGCTGGTCTATGAGCTTCAAGATCAGGTAGCAAAGGCTCGTAGTTTCGCTTTTAACTCTGATATGAAGGAGATAAGCGTTACACTGGCAGGAAAACGGGCAGGCGATGCAGTTGCCGAGATCCTATATAACATCCCACCAGGTTATTATGCTACCGATTTTGGTCACAGTCTCGAAACATTTTTTAAGAAGTGGCCGGATTCCCTAAACAGCAGAACGACGGTTGTGATCCTTGGGGATGGGCGAAACAATTTCAATTCACCACGAGTTGACCTGATTAAATTATTGAAGCGAAGAACGAGACGCTTTATTTGGCTCAATCCTGAGAATAAGAGACAGTGGGGAACGGGCGACAGCGACATGATTGATTATGCGCCAATATGTGATGAAGTGTATCAAGTCAGAAATCTCGCTCAGCTTTCGGCCGCAGTTGATAAAATATTGAGTCCATATTAGAGGACTAGAGGATTAAGATCAGGGTGATTGTAAGAAGAATCTGGGGCATTCATCATAAGCAGCGAGGCCAGAACCAGGGAGGGTAGTGTTTGATGGATTTAGAATTAGACCAGCTTCAAAAGGATATTCATGTGTTATATAAGAGGGAGCATATATCATTGGGGGAATATGGCACCCTGGAAATGCTGGATAAGGCTCGACAGTGGGATCTATCGGGTACCTTGGAGGCAGGCGGTGTATTGGTTTTTCCCCATGCCGGTGTCGCCGATTGTGGCTATCAAATCGCGGCGGTTGTAAATGCCTGCCTTGACAGCGGCGTGGACCGGGTCCTGGTTATCAGCGTACTGCATGCATTTACCGATGAAATGGAAGCGGCCAGGGTCCGGGTAGCAGAAGGGCGATCCAATCTGGACGAGGAACCGCTGAGGGGAATTCAAGGACCTGGTTTAGAAACCGGCGAGCTCTGGCGAAGCGACCATGCTTTGATGAGCTTTCGCCATTTTTGGGAAGCTGAAACAAAACGGCGAGGCATTTATGGCCCTGAAGTCGTTGAACGCTATCCATATCTGGCAGGCGGTAAGCCACACAGCCTGCCGGGGCTTGATGAATTGGAGCGAATAGCCCGAGACGCAATTGTCGTATCAACGGCCGATCCCTTTCATCATGGCATTGGTTACGGTGATTCCCCTGAAGATTCGTTTTACCCTGACCAACGAGGCCTGGGATATGCACGAAAGCGCATCGAGGAAGGTATCAGTATATTGGAAGGCGCTGATTACTGGGGCTACAACCAGCACTGCGTAAGCGCTAAAAGCGATGCTCGAGATGCAGGGCAGGTGTTCCGTTATATTTGTGGACCTATGAACGGCCGGATTTTGGATCTAACTTATTCGGATGCAACGGAATTGTATAACGCTCCATCGCCCACCTGGGTGGCGGCAGCGCTGATCGAATGGCAGCCAGTGTGATAGCAGCGTATATTATCCATATAATAGCTTTGTTGTCTTAAATAACTGGAGATGACCGCAACAACGACTTACAAACAAGCTAATCTCTTTGCAGCTGCTTTGGATGCCGATGATTTTACGGCCGCGGAAGCGCTACTTTCGCCAAAGTGTGTCTCTGTAAGCGGTCGAGAAGTATTAGAGGGGCGAGAAGCGATCATAAATTCGTACCGGAAGAGCAGTGAGCGGGCGCAGGAGCTCTTCGATACCGTGTTTTACGAGAGCGACGTTTTATCTTCAAGCGAAACATCGGCAGAGATATTATTTGCTGACCAGCTTTCCAGCGGAGAGATGAAACATATATACCGTTCGCGCCACTTTTTGGAATTTTCTTCAGCTGGTGAAATTGTACAGATTCGCCAGGAGGAGATAGCAGGAGAGCGCCAGCGCTTAAAGGCATTCATAGAGGAGTGTGGAGTAGACGATGAATGACCTTAACAGCAGAGTTGGCGCAACCATGGAGACAGCCATTATCTTGACTTCGAATCTACAAGAGATGGCAGATTTTTATGGACAAGGACTGGAATTAGGAGAGGCTGTCCCTACTGGCCCCGATCACCTGGGATTTGCTATGCAAAATGCCTACCTGGGCTTTGATCGGGTCGATGACCCCCCGGCAGCCAGCGGTGTATTATCATTATGGTTCAGGGTTGACGACCTTGAAGGAACCTTCGAACGGTTTAAGGATTTAGGAGCAGGCGTCAAATATGGTCCGACCACTAAGCCGTGGGGCGACACCCTGGCGACGATGTACGATCTCGATGGCAACCTTTTTGGCCTGGCCCTAAGAAAGGCTGAAGAGTAAATACCTTTTCCAGTCTTTACAGAAAACCGCTGGTCATTGTTGATCTGTAACCAGGGGTTTTCATTTCTATGACCGGCCGGCAGCTATTAGTAATGTATCTTGCGCGGCAGCTCTTTGGCCTGGCTTACCCAAGATTCCACTTGAGATTCCGTTGGAAGCTTTCGAACATGCTTCTTCTCACGGTTAATCTTCTCCAAAGTAGCGTGCAGGTTTTGGGGATTGCGCTGGGCC
>BTQB01000163.1:0-5956 GCA_036985655.1 Anaerolineae bacterium
TCCTCTTAATTTCACCAGCATTTTAATGGGAAAAGGGCAGCGTATGGGTTTAATCGCTCTTACAAGAAGATTCAGTGGCCCCCGCAAGCAAGTGAGAGTCCCTCTTCCTTCAATTTAATTTGCTTAGCTGACACCCTTATTATGCGTTGGTATAGGTGATCGATGATACCATGGCCCACTGTTTGGACAAGGGATTTAAGAGCCGCCGCTATCCCAAAAAAAGGTTAGTAACTTTAGAAAAGCTAGTCTAAGAAGATCGAGAATTGTTTTCCGCACAATTTCCCCATCCTGTCCAAAGCTTACCTTATAATCTGTTTTGATGCAGCTGGTATCCTTGGACAAACTTTTAGTTTGCTTTGTCAAGCTAACAGCTTGCCCTACAGTCAGGGTCGATGCAGCTGGTATCCTTGGACAAACTTTTAATTTGCTTTATCAAGCTAACAGCTTGCCCTACAGTCTGTTTCATTGCAGCTGGTGTTGTAGGACAAACTGTTAGTTTGTCCTGACAAGCTAACAGCTTACCCTACAATTTGTTCTGAGATACTGAGTCTACTTTAATATGTTAGCAAAGATTTCTTGGGGCAAGCTTCAGATAAAACCGGAGCGTGGCTAATGCGGTGGCTTGTTATCCTGACAGGAAACCACCATATTCAAAACGCATAGTGCCGCTGTCATAGATTAGATCGATAAAGAGATCTTCCTCTTGTACAAAATAGAGAGCCGCGTCATTGAGATAGCGGACGAAAAGCTCCCATTTGGAGTCGGCCCCGCAGTTTTCACTAGTGGTCACTTCAATGGAGATGGTTATCGCGCTCTCTTCAAGAGTATAAATGCCTTCAGCCTCATTACAATCAGCCTTGATGAGCACCCGGTTATTCGGCAGTAGAGCGAAGGTATAATCTTCAGGCTCATCGATGGTAAGTAAGCCTTCTGCTGGATCAGCAAAAGCAATCCATAACCATTCTATCCCCGTTATCCCGGTTTCAGCGGCTTCGGGGCTCACAGTGAATGCCTGGCTAAATATCATCTGGTTGGCAATTTCCCCCAAATTAAAAATTAACTGGTTTGTGCTGCTATCAAAAGCATCAACATCTCTTAAATATTGGATATATTGATCAGCCAGAGAATCACCAGAACATGCCGTTAAAGTCACCACTCCTAGATCCAGGGTTAATTGATTGCCGTCTAGTACGAAGGCGCCGCTGCCCTGGTTACAATCAGCTCGATAGACAAAGGTTTCGTCAGCGTTAAACTCAAGGGTATAGCTGCTGGGATCTTCAACAGTGAGGGTGTTTTGTCCGCTACCATTACTTACGGCCAGCCAATAAAGTTCAATACCCGCGTAGTCGAAGGCGATCTCCGGGGGTCCGGATTGGCTATCCTTTGTTTCTTCCTTCTGAGATCCGGCTTCATCATCGGTGCTGGTATCATTGGTGTTATCAGGTTCGCCTTTTTCCTCGCTTACGTCCGGTTGTTCGGCTGAAGGTTCAGCGGAAGGTTCGGCCGCTTTCACCTCTGAACTCTGCTCATCTGTCTGGTCAAGATTTGTCTCCTGGTTATCTGCAGCCACCTCTTCAGATTCCGGTGTCACGATCTCGATGGTGGGAACTAGAGTAGGAACGGCCGTCTCAGCGCGGCAAGCGGCAACGGTTAAGATCAATAGCAGCGGGAGTAGCAAGAGTAATCGATTAATCATAGCCATTATCCTCCTCAGAGAGCCATAACAGGAATGAAAAGCCAGCATAAACATTTCACTATATATATCAGCCTGCGTACTTATATCAAGTATGGGCCGGCTTGTGTCTGGCATCACAATTTATCTAGGCCCTGTAATTGTAAGACGCCAGTCATCGAGTTTGGGTTCCCCAATGATAGAATATCTTGGTGCTCATGTGGTCCAAATCCCCCGGCTAATTGATCGTTAGCCAATTCTGTATTAACGATCCTAACCTGAATTGCCTGACATGCTCCTGCACCTCTGGTTGGCTTTTCGTTGGTCCTGGGCGGTATTTTGTCGACAAATGATCGCCTTGAGAACAAGTCATTGTTGTCTTTGGAATGGCGCAGTGTTATGGGCAGAGTGAACCGGGGACCTGGTGGGGCTGCTGGCAAAATTGCCCAATCGATGATAGACTTAAATCGAATACAGCGAGAATAATCGTTGTTTTTCCTTATCACGAGAGGTGGAGGGACCGGCCCGAAGAAGCCTCGGCAACCACCGCAAAGTTGGCGGCAGGTGCCAATTCCGGCAGACAATCAGATTAAGAACGAAAGCCTGGATAATGTCAGGCTCTAATGAATTAGTCTGGTGACTGGAAGATGAGGGTATCACGAAGATGCAAATGTGAACCTCTCTTCTAGAGAGGTTTTTTAGTTTATATGAAATCAAGGCAAATTATGGATCGGACAAACGAACTGGTAGATGTCTTGCAGCGGCGAATTTTAATCCTTGATGGCGCGATGGGCACGATGATCCAGGATCACAATCTGGACGAGGCTGCGTTCCGGGGTGAAAAATTTAAAGACCATCCTATAGATTTAATCGGCAATAATGAACTGCTCAGCATCACCCAACCTGAGATCGTCAAGGAGATCCACTTCGCATTCCTTAAGGCAGGGGCAGACATCATCGAAACCAATACATTTAACGCAAACGGGATATCACAGTCGGATTACGATTTGGGTGACCTAGCATATGAGATGAATTTAAATGCAGCCAGGCTGGCTTGCCAGGTGCGGGACGAATACCTGGCAATGGTATCGCCCAAAACAGGCCCTAGATTTGTTGCTGGGGCTATGGGGCCTACTAATCGCACTGCATCGCTCTCCCCTGATGTGAATGATCCAGGCGGCCGAAATGTTACTTTTGACCAATTAGTTGATGCCTATAAAGCTTCCGCTAGGGGGCTAATGGACGGCGGCGTCGATATTTTATTATTGGAGACTATTTTCGATACGTTAAATGCCAAGGCTGCCATTTTCGCAGTCAAGTCTTTATTTGAGGAAAGAGGGGCTTCCGTGCCGCTCATGATATCGGGCACCATCGTCGATGCCAGCGGCCGCACACTGTCAGGCCAAACCACTGAAGCATTCTGGAATTCGATCCGCCACGCTGAACCTCTAATCGTGGGACTAAACTGCGCCTTAGGGGCCGAAGCCTTCCGAGAATATATTAGCGAGGTGTCCCGCATTGCCGATGCTTACGTTAGCATTTACCCGAATGCCGGTCTGCCCAATGAATTCGGCCACTATGATGATACCCCTGAATATATGTCTGATATTTTGAGAGATTATGCCGACAGCGGATTCGTTAACGTGGTTGGGGGCTGCTGTGGAACCACGCCAGCCCATATCGCCCATTTTGTCGAGATAATTCGCGATCTGCCACCTCGTCAAGTTCCCAAAATCGAGAGGATTTGCCGCCTTAGCGGGCTGGAGCCGCTAAACTTCACTGATGAGTTAAATTTTGTAAATATTGGCGAACGGACCAATGTCACCGGATCTCGTCGCTTTGCGCGGCTCATCCTCAACAATGAGTACGAGGAGGCCATTGCCGTCGCCAGACAGCAAGTCGAAAACGGGGCCCAGATGATCGACATCAACATGGACGAAGGGATGTTGGACGCTGAAGAGGCCATGGCCCGTTTCCTCAATCTCATCGCTGGCGAGCCGGATATCGCCCGGGTGCCAGTGGTTGTCGACTCCTCTAAATGGTCGGTCATTGAAGCGGGATTGAAGTGCATCCAGGGCAAGCCTATTGTTAATTCGATTAGTCTAAAGGAGGGTGAGGAGAGCTTCATCCAGCAGGCCAAGTTAGCCCGGCGCTATGGGGCGGCCGTGATAGTCATGGCCTTTGATGAAACCGGGCAAGCCGAAACAACTGAGCGGAAAGTTTCCGTTTGTACAAGGGCCTACAAAATTCTAACTGAACAGGTTGGTTTCCCAGCAGAGGATATCATTTTTGATCCTAATATCTTCGCCATCGCAACCGGTATTGAAGAGCACAATGAGTATGGAAAGGCCTATATTGAAGCGGTCAAGATAATCAAACAGACCTTACCCCATGTTCTCGTCAGCGGGGGCGTCAGCAATATATCGTTTTCTTTCAGGGGTAACAATGCCGTAAGGGAGGCCATTCATTCGGCCTTTCTCTATCACGCCATTAAAGCAGGCATGGATATGGGTATTGTCAACGCCGGTCAGCTGGCTGTTTACGAGGATTTAGACCCGGCGCTGCTATCAAGGGTCGAGGACGTCCTTTTCAATCGGAGAGATGATGCAACTGAACGATTAGTAGATTTCGCTGGTTCAGTTAGGGATGAACGGAAAAGCCAAGAAAGGAATTTAAGTTGGCGGGAGGCGCCAGTCAATGAGCGCATCGTTCATGCTCTTGTTCACGGCAGCGACGAGTTTATCCTCGAGGATACTGAAGAGGCTCGCCAGCAGATGAAGGAAAGCATCTCAGTTATCGAAGGTCCTTTGATGGACGGCATGAATCTTGTTGGCGATCTGTTTGGCGAAGGCAAGATGTTCTTACCCCAGGTAGTTAAGAGCGCCCGAGTGATGAAAAAGGCGGTTGCTTATCTGGTGCCTTACTTAGAGGCCGAGCAGTCAGCCAGCGGCGATCTTGCCAAGGGCAAGATCCTCACGGCCACCGTTAAGGGAGATGTTCACGATATTGGCAAGAATATCGTTGGTGTTGTACTGCAATGCAACAATTACGAGGTGATTGATCTAGGCGTGATGGTGCCGACAAACAAAATTATTGAGACGGCCAGGCGCGAAAAAGTAGATATCATCGGCCTGAGTGGATTAATCACGCCATCGCTGGAAGAGATGCGAAGGGTCGCTGCTGAATTAGAGAGGGAAGGATTTAATTTGCCGATATTAATCGGCGGGGCGACTACTTCGAAGATTCACACGGCCGTAAAAATCGAGCCAAATTACAATAGTGGTCCGGTCATTCATGTGGTTGACGCCTCCAGGGCTGTAGGGGTCGTCTCCAAGCTTTTAAGTGATAAGGCGAGGTCGGGATTTATCGCCGATGTTAAGAATGAATATAAAACTATTCGACGCCGGCGGGCTTCAGGACAGGGCGGCAAGGGATTGTTATCATTGAAAGAGGCACGGGAACGTCGTTTCCAAATTGATTGGAAAAGCTATCATCCCCCGGCGCCAAATTTCATTGGCCTGCGCACCTGGGATAGTTACGATCTGTCTGAGATAAGCAGGTATATCGATTGGACGCCGTTTTTCGCCAGCTGGGAATTGAAAGGGAAATACCCTGAAATTTTTGAGAATGACGATGTTGGGGAAGCAGCAAGAAATCTGTACCGGGATGCCCAGGCGTTGCTGCAACGTATTATTGAGGAGAGCTGGTTAAAGGCCAGGTGTGTCATTGGCCTGTTTCCAGCCAACAGCGCCGGGGATGACATCGAAATTTACCAGGTGGAAGACCAGGCGAATGGCCAAATCAAGGTTCACATGCTGCGGCAGCAAATGGTTAAAGGAGCTGGCCGTTTTAATCTATCTCTATCAGATTTTGTTGCTCCTAAGGAGTCGGGGGTGACCGATTATTTGGGTGCTTTCGCCCTGACGACCGGCATCGGTTTGCAGGAAGTCGTCGAGCGCTTTGAGTCTAACCAGGACGATTATCATGCTATCCTGGCAAAAAGCCTGGCCGATCGACTGGCTGAAGCTCTCGCCGAGTTGATGCACAGGTGTGTTCGCAGGGAGTTTTGGGCTTATGCCCCCGATGAAGAGCTGGAAAATGAGGGCCTAATCACCGAGCAATACACCGGTATCCGGCCCGCCCCTGGGTATCCAGCCTGCCCCGATCATACTGAGAAGCAGATCATCTTCGATATGCTAAATGTTACGGCTAATACAACGATCTCTCTCACCGAGAATTTTGCCATGCTACCAGCTGCATCGGTCAGCGGTTACTATTTTTCCC
>BTQB01000164.1:0-5888 GCA_036985655.1 Anaerolineae bacterium
AGGGACAGGTCCCAAGACGACGGCCCAGATCGCGGAGGAGCTGAAGGATGTTCCCATATCTTCGTTATATAGACATCTCAGACTGCTTCTTGAGGGTGAAATGATAGGTATTCACGAAACCAGAATTGTCCGGGGCATCCAAGAGAAGAGATATGAGCTTGCTCAGGCGCCCCGGGTTAGGCAGGAAGATCTGGATGGGCTGTCGGCCGAGGAGCATATGCGGTTCTTCGCAACGTATCTCGTTACGTTACTCCAAGGATTTGGACAATATCTTGAGACTGCAAAAAAAGTTGATTATGGCGCAGATAGGACGGGCTATACGGAAGTGGAGATCCAGGCAAGTGATGAAGAATTTGACGCTGTTTCTAAAAAATTAAACGAAGCGATAATTCCGCTGCTCCAAAATAAACCGGCGCTCAACCGGAGACTTCGTAAATTAGCAATTATTACATTTCCTCTAAGAAGTAAAGGTGAAGAAAATGGATGAGCTCCAGGAATTTTATGATCTTCTTCCACTATTTATTCCCATTATTTTGATCCAGATAGCTCTGGTTGTCATTGCCTTATGGGATTTATGGAAGCGTGAAGCCACTCGAGGGCCAAAATGGATGTGGGTTCTGGTGATCTTAATGGTCAATTTCATCGGCCCAATCATTTATTTAGTGGTCGGCCGGGAGGATGAGTGAAAATGGAAGCCATTCGCTGCCAGGGACTTTGCCGCACATATGGTCGTGTTGAGGCGTTAAAACCTCTGGATCTGATTGTCGAGCAGGGTTCAGTCTTTGGCTTTCTTGGGCGGAATGGCGCCGGAAAAACAACCACAATACGACTGCTGACAGGTCTGGCCCAGCCAACAGCAGGCCAGGCCTGGGTTGATCGCATCCTGATCACGGATGGTGATGAAAGCGCTCGCAAACGATTTGGCTATCTACCTGAGGTCCCCGCGTTCTACAATTGGATGACCCCGAGAGAATTTCTTCGTTATATCGACGAACTTTTTAGGAATGACCTTTCTGACAGAAAGAAGCGAATAGACGAGCTTTTAGAACTTACCGGCCTGGGTGATGCAGCTAAAAGAAAGATAGGTGGATTTTCCCGCGGCATGAGACAACGACTTGGCTTGGCCCAGGCGCTTATTAATCAGCCCCCTGTCTTATTTCTTGATGAACCGACCAGCGCCTTAGATCCTTCAGGAAGGAAGTCGGTTCTTGACTTAATCGATCAGCTTCGGGGTACGACGACGATCTTTTTATCCAGCCACATACTGTCAGATGTCGAGCGCGTTTGTGACACGATAGCGGTTATCCATGAAGGGCAGCTGCTGCTGGTTTCGGACAGGGACGAACTGATGACTCGCTACCAATCAAATGTTATAAAGCTGGAGTATGATTCGATTGACGCGCAAACGGCCGCCACTTTTCTGTCAAAATTAGAGCAGCAAACCTGGGTAACCTCAATCGACGGAGACGGGAATACAATAAAGATAACCATTAACGATTTATCTCTGGCAAAGAGGCAGTTACTGCCAATTGTGGTTGAGCACAATATCCCCTTGAGCCGGTATGAAAGGGTACGTCCTACGCTTGAGGAAGTATTCCTGAGAATCAGTGACGGTCTTAACGGGAGAAATTAATGTACCTCTGGATAATTGGATTAATTGTTATATTGATAATCCTCTTTCCGATTGGGCTAGCGATATTAACTCGGAGGAAATGGGGGGCTCCCTGGATCTATTTTTGCGCCGGAATCTTGACCTTTGTGATCGCCCAACTTATTCATCTTCCTCTCAACCGCCTGTTGGTGAAGGTAGGGGTTCTCCCAGATACGCTTCCTGAGGGGAGTGATCTAATAATTGCTGCTCTAATATTAGGTTTGACGGCCGCTTTGAGCGAGGAATTAATCCGGGCTGCTGGATATTTTCTCCTAAAGAAAGCCAGGGGATTTGGTGATGGCATCCTTCTGGGCCTGGGTCATGGCGGGGTTGAAGCCATGATGGTGGCGGTAATACTTGCCGCCGGCGTCAGCTCATTTTGGTATTCTCAAAATATCGATCTTTTGCCAGAGGCCGTTTCCGGAGAACAGTTCGCAGTCCTCATCGAAGCCGTTGAAACAGCCAAAGAAAATCCGCTCATAGCGATTGTCCCATTCATTGAGCGGGTGATTGCCCTAGGCTATCAAGTCATCTTTTCCATATTGGTGCTGTTCGCCTTTAAAGTTGGTAAATGGTGGTACGTTCTCATCGCAATTATTTACCATATGCTGGTGAACAGTGCGGCCGTATTGACCACGAGCCAGCTCGATAATATATGGCTGGCCGAACTGATTCTTTTAATATTGTTGGCGCCAGGCGCGATTTGGTTCTGGAACCAAAGAAGCAAGTTCACAAAAACGGAAAGACAATCCTCACGATCCCTGGTATCTGACTTACCCATTCTCTCTGTTTCGCTGAAGAAAGAGTGGCTTTTTCAAAGGCGTACAAAGAGATTGATCATTGTTTTGGCGGTATTTTTGCTGTTTGGGATGATCTCTCCGCTGTTGGCCAAGTTCACCCCGCAATTACTAAGCAGCATCGAAGGCGCTGAGCAGTTCGCCGATTTGATTCCGGAACCGACTGTAGTCGATGCCATTGCCCAATATACCAGCAATTTAACCCAGTTTGGCTTCATATTGGCCCTGCTTTTGGGGATGGGGGCAGTAGCTGGTGAAAAGGAAAAAGGAACCGCGGCAATGGTCCTCAGCAAGCCCCTTCCTCGCTGGATTTTTATCACCAGCAAATTTATTGGACAGGCAGTTGTTTACTTTATAGCTTTCGCCCTGGCCGCCGCTGCTGCCTACTATTACATCCTCTACCTTTTTGAGCCATTAGCAATTAGCTCCTATCTCATTGCCAATTTATTGTTGTTACTGTGGATCTTGGTGTTCGCCGGTATTACCCTTTTAGGCAGCACGCTCGGCCGCACAACTGGCGCGGCGGCAGCTATCAGCGCGGGAGTTGGCGCCCTGGTGCTGATAGCCGGCGCCTTGCCCAGATATGGCGCTTTAGCGCCAGGAGGCTTGCTTTCCTGGGCCAGCCAGCTCGCTGTAGGGGCAGAGGCGGCTCCAAACGCAGGTGCGGTCGCTGGGGCCATTGTCCTAATCGCCCTCTGCCTAATTACTTCAGTTGCTGTTCTGGAACAACAAGAAATATAGAAAGATTGGTAGTCGCTTGTATACTTCCCTAACGCGACAAATAAGGATGGTCAGGGATTGATAAAATTTAATCGTTTCCCGGGGAAATCGATAAGCGTAACTACTTCAGCGGAGAGAAATATGGACGATAAATGGTCTGATGACATCGTTTCATTGGATATGCAAGAGTCTATTTGGAACCAGGCAGGTTCGTCAGGGTCGAGGACAGCTTTGCCTACCCATTTCCAAAGGATTTTAGTCGCTAGCGCCGAGGACGTTCGTTGAAATCAAGCCTTCCTTCCGAAATTATGACTGCCGCCCGGGATGAGCAGCAGGCGATGATACAATTTTTACGCCGATTAGTAACGGCTGAATCCCCGACGTCTGTGCCTGAAAGCCAGGCTGGGATACTTTCGATTCTCCTCGAGGCGCTAGAAGAAATTGGCTTGAAAGCTAAGTTATTTCCTGGGAAGGAGTTTGGCGGCCATTTAGTAGCAGAGGTTCCAAAAGATAACAATAATCGATCCCAACAGATGCTTATCGGGCACTGTGACACCGTGTGGCCAATTGGCACGATCAAGTCGATGCCTTTCACTCATGAAGGTAATGTTATCAAAGGTCCGGGTGCATACGATATGAAAGGAGGTTTAACCCAGTTAATCTTTGCGCTCAAGATTATTCATCGGCTGGGACTCGAGATGCCAGTACGGCCGCTGGTATTTATCAATTCAGATGAAGAATCCGGCAGTATTGAATCACGACCCCATATAGAAAATTTAGCCAAGCAGGTTAAGCGCGTCTTCGTTTTGGAACCTTCATTGGGCCTCGAGGGTAAACTTAAGACTGCAAGAAAGGGGGTCGGCCGCTTCAACCTTTATGTCACTGGGAAGGCGGCCCATGCCGGCCTAGAACCTGAAAAGGGCATCAGCGCAGTTCTAGAATTGTCGTATTTAATACAAAAGCTCCATGCTCTTAATGATCCAGCAAAAGGTATAACTGTTAATGTTGGAAAGATTGAAGGGGGGCTGCAATCAAACGTCATCCCTCCAACAAGCCGGGCGGAAATTGATGTTCGTGTGCCGTCATTGGGGGATGCTGACCGAATTGAGAGCCAAATATTAAATCTCAACCCGCAAACAAAGGGAACAAAAATAAGCATACAGGGGGGAATTAACCGTCCTCCTTTAGAAAGGACCACTAAGAATAATGAGCTGTGGAAGGTGGCCCGTGAGGTTGGACAAGATCTTGGATTAGACCTGCTGAGCGGTACCGCGGGCGGAGGATCAGACGGAAATTTTACGAGCCAATATACGGCAACATTAGATGGCCTGGGAGTTGTTGGTGATGGCGCCCACGCCCAACACGAGTTCATATTCATAGATAAGATGATCGAGCGAACTGCTCTCATGACGTTGTTGATTCTTGCCCCTTAACAAAGAAAACCCAGACGATCAGAGGTCGTTTGCCAACCCGTTTGATCCTTGAGAAGCAGGGTTGTCATGGTTCCTTTGATTGGGAAAAAGCTCGCATACTTGATTTGTAAAGTGATTGGCTCAATGGCATGGAGCACAAACCTGAACTTGGTTAGTTGCAGGACCAAATGGTATAAATCAATCTGACTCGATAGAACTATTAATCCATTTCGACAGCGACAGTAAGATATCTGCCCACTGGAAGTATGAATGTCCATGACTGGTTCCAAAAGCGAACAGCTTCATCATCACCTTCAGGATTATTTTGAAAGGAATCTGCCTCGATATATAAATTTTCTCAAAGAGATGGTGGCAACCAACAGCTTTACCTCTAACCCAAGTGGAGTAAACGCCCTAGGAGAGCTTACAAGCCGTATATTTGCTGAGCTTGGATTCACTCATCATCGATCAATGTCAGCAAATCCACTGCATGGCGATCACCTGGTTCTCCAGAGGTTCAGCGATAAGGAACGGACAATGGGGTCGATTGCGGCCGTTTCCCATCTTGACACGGTCTATCCGCCAGATGAGGAGCGGAACAATGACTTTAGATGGCGCACTGAAGGTGATCTTATTTACGGGCCAGGTACCGTGGATATCAAGGGCGGAACACTCATGATATTCATGGTCTTGGAAGCCCTCATGATGGTGGCGCCTGAATTCTTTGAGAGTATCAACTGGTATGTACTTCTAAATGCTGCGGAAGAGGAACTCGATCCTGAATTTAAGCGAGTTTGTCTAGATTCACTTCCAGAGAAAGTAGATGCATGCCTGGTATTTGAGGGCGGCCGTTCTAGGGACCGGAAGTTTTCCCTTGTCACCGCCCGGAAGGGAATGTTCACCTATCGGATAACAGTTAACGGCCGGGCCGCTCATGCAGGTTCAGCTCATCAGAATGGAGCTAATGCCGTTGTCCAGCTGGCAGCGACAATCGAACAGATCGCCAGGTTAACAGATTACGAAAAAGATCTAACTTTTAATGTTGGTACTGCTGCAGGTGGAACAGTTCTAAACCGGGTTCCTCATATGGCGGCAGCCAGCGGTGAGGCCAGGGCCTTTTCACCAGATGTGTTAGAGTACGGATTGGACCAATTGCTGTCTCTTGAACGTTCTGAAACTGTTCGCAGCTTGAAAGATAACTACGCCTGTAAAGTTGATATTGAGATCTTGGGTATTTGGCAGCCCTGGCCTAGTAATCAAGATTCAGAAAGGCTGCTTTCGGTCTGGCAAGAAAGCGCTAGTGTCATG
>BTQB01000165.1:0-5854 GCA_036985655.1 Anaerolineae bacterium
CCAGCAACCGATATTGCGTCAGCACTGATTGTCAGTCTTAATGAGCAAAAATAAAGCATATATGCCGACGATGCGCTGCTTTGCGCTTCTGGCTTGCCCATCCAGAGATGCCATGATGGTAACATGCCCGGTGATGGTGGAGATTAACTCTGCAGCAAATTTTAGAACTTTCTCCACCTACTATAATACGACAAGATCAATTCGTTGTCTGTAGGCAAAACGCTCACTTTTCTGGGAAAAAACGCTCGATTGGGGGGAAATCGGTTATTATGGCGTTGTAGGAATGAAAAACAGTGTCTGAAAGAGTGTAAATTTAATCTTCTATCGTTATCAAGCCTTGTTTAATAGCATATAGTGTTAGGGAAGCTATGCTCTGAACATCGAGCTTTTTCATCAATTGAGTTCGATGGGCTCGCACTGTCTTCTCACTCAGAAATAGGTGCTCCGAGGTTTCTTTTATTGTGAAACCTTCAGCGACCAGCTGCAGCACCTCTCGCTCACGCACTGTCAAGCGATCATAACGGCTTTCAATTTCACCTGCCTTAGCTCTTAAAACATATTCATCGATAATCGTTTTCGATATAGAAGGGCTCAAATAAGTCTGACCATCCTTTGCTGCGCGGATTGCTTGTACAAGTTCGCTTGGTGCAGATGCTTTGACCAGGTAGCCGCTGGCCCCAGCATGAAAAGTACGAAGGATATACTCTTCATTGGTATGCATTGTCAGGATTACAACGCTGATATCAGGGTGATTTTCGACAATCTGCCTGGTAGCTTCCAAGCCGCTAAGAAGCGGCATGGATATATCCATAACGATCACATCCGGATGGTAGTCGTCAGCCTTTGATACTGCCTCACGACCATCAGCAGCTTCGGCAACTACCTCGATGTCATCTGCTTCTTTAAGCAGAGCAAACAATCCTTTTCGTACGATAGTATGATCTTCCGCAAGTAAAACCGTGATTTTTCCCATCTTAGATCCCCTCAGGAATAGTTACCTTAAGCGTTGCCCCTCCATCTGGCTCAGATTTGATGACGACTTTCCCGCCCAAATAAGTAACTCGCTCTCTAATTCCCAACAAACCCGCCCCTTTATTTTCCCCATCATAGGAGAAAACCTTCTCTGGATCAAACCCTTTTCCATTATCAATAACAATTAATTCAAGAGTAGAGTCAGAACAAACAAGACTAACTTTAACTTCGTCTGCCTGTCCGTGACGGACCGCATTTGACAGCGCTTCCTGAACGATTCGATAGAATGCAGCCTCGATCTCGTCCGAAAAACGACATTCTATATCATCGAAATCGTAGTGGATGGTAACATCCAACCTCTTCGAAGTGTTCTTAATATACCATCTTAGAGTGGGTATCAGGCCAAGTTCTTGAAGCATTGGAGGCCTCAGTTCTAGGGACATCGACCTGACATGTTTCATCAGCTCTTCGATTAGCTCATTTGTGTCGGCAATTCGTTCCAGGATCTCAGGTGACGCATTTTTCGGTAAATCATGCTCTACCGCGGATACATTAAAGAGGATAGCCGTAATTAATTGGCCAATTTCATCATGAAGCTCCTGCGAAATTCTTGTTCTCTCAGTTTCTTGAGCGATCATTAGCTTGTTTGATAGTTTTTGAAGCTCCCTTCTGTGCTCATTAACTGTAGATATAAGTCGCCTGTTTTGAATTGCAACAGCCAAGGAGCTGGCTACTTCGATAGCAATTTCCAATTGATCTTGGCTGAAGGCATCAGGGGCAGTTGAGACGAAGCAAATGTTACCAATCAACCGATTCGATGTCGTTAAGGGCATTTGAAGATAAGAGCTAAATTCTTGGCAGTCTAAAATGGGAGGGAGTTCTATCCCTGACCAGGCGTTGGCGGTTTTAATATCAAGAGGCAAGCTGTCGTCTAGTCCGTTGAGGAGCTCACTAAAGGTCGAGAAAGGGAAGCGCTTTCCTATCGAGAACCGTTTATCGACGTCATTCAAAACAGCGAGGAGTTCCGCTTCCTGTTTTTCATGGTGGAATATCAAAATGTAGGCTTGATTACAGGGAATGAGTCGTGGAATACGGTTTAACGCTGCCTGGGCTATTTCATATGTCGATTCGGCCGCTATAATTGCTTGATCTATCTTGTGGATCAGGTTGATCCGATCAGCAAACTGCTGTTTCTGTAATTCCGCTCGACGTCTTTCCTCTAGTTCCCTCTTAACTTCCTCTATTAACTGTTGATTTTCTATCGTTGATGCTAGCTGGTCAGCAAGCGACACCATCAACTGGATATCATTTAACGAATAGAAGTTGTCTGGGTAGCGATCACCGAAAAGCCAGGCGCCGATAACGCCATCACGTGATTCGATTGGGATTACCAATCGCACCCAATTTGGTTTAACCCCTGGACCATCGATATCTGATTCAGGAGGAAAGTATCTGTGGCTCAAGTTAAGGAGGGCATCTAGATCGTTTGGAGGTTGCTGCCGATTCAGTTCGGGCAGGTTGTATTCGTATAGAGGTTGAATATTATTTCCGGAACCCAGATAAACTGCCGATTCTTGAATTCCAAGATTGGGTAAAATTTCACCCTCTAAGAGAGATATCAATTCATCTCTTTCAACAGAGGCGGGTATTCGGGTGGAATATTTTCTATAAAGCTCCTCGGGTGTTTGCCCGCTTCCAAAAGCCAGAAGATCGAGGAAATGATGGAAACGACGTTGCAGTGGAATAAATAAAATCAGGACTGTGGCGACAGCCATGATAAATAATACAGAAATATCATATGATTGTGGCTGCCATCGATTTCCGACTAAAAATATTAGCACGAGAATTGTAAAGGTCAGAAGGAAGAGGGTGTAATAATACAGCAGGCGATTAAGTTTAAATTCCCAACTCCCCAGGATCTTTTTATAATTTGCATAAAAATAGAATAGGGGAAAGGCAGCGATAGCTATGATGGGAACAACAATAGAAAGGAGGCTTCCAGCATCAACATTTACGAGCTTGGGGAAAATCCAAAGAAAAAGACCAGGAATAAAGGCCAGGCTTACGCCTGCCAGCATTATTCTGGAGATAACTTTGTTTTGAACCGTCGAAGCCCTGAACGCCTGGTAGGCCAACAAAAAGAAGCTGCCAACAAATGAGACAAAAACAGGAATAATGTAAAATCCTAATGGTGTGAGCTTAAACATCTCTAGAACCAGCATGATTCCCGTAATGGAGTAAAAAACTGGTAATAATAATCGGGGAGCTTTTTTTATTACCGGTTCGGGTACCAGCAGATGGAAATGTAGGAGAACCGCAGCCAGCATCCAGCTTAATGCGCGCATGATCGAGAAGAACAACGGTGGAGGAGATGAAGGACTTAGTCCCATGGCAAGCCACAAGGCCGTAATGTAGTTCAATAGAATGAAGAGCAGCCAAGTTGCGCCATGGGGTCGAATTAATAGAAAGACAATCGAACCAACAAGCCAGAATGGCAGATATACAAGTAAAGGAAAGATTGCAGCCTCAACCCTAACGTTTTTATCAACAGGTGGTATTCGCCAATTTAACTCAATTAGCCTTCCGTCCCTATCGATCTGTAAGGGAACTGATTCGCCAACAGCAAAAACTGCAAAGGGATTAACATTCCGTTCGACAAACCACTCTGAAAAGGAAAGTGACCCCACCTCTACAATTTTGTCCCCCGCTTGAATCGAGTCATCGCTGGAACCACAATCTAATACGCTATCATTGCAGTTGATAACATCACGAACAGTCCAGTAAACATCGTAAATAAAACCGGGGTGGGGGTTATAAAAGGCGTAATAGATATTGAATCCGAGACTTATGAGAAGAATCAAAAATGCTAAAAATATATGCTGTGGAGATCGAGCCAGTGTCCTGCTGCCAGGCTGATTTGAGCCCCGAATATCTCCCCATTCAGTTAAACTGGCTTGCTGCTGCACAGGTCTATAATACATCTTAAAGGGGGGCGATACCAGCCTGGTATGTGTATTCCGGTATAATCCCTCGTGAAAGAAATGATAATATTTAACTATCAGGAGATTACCCGTGGCCAAGGAAGAGGATAATTCAGAGAAGAACCAACATGTAAATGAACTTAAGGAACCTGAAGATAATATTGTTCAGAGCCATCATAATGTCGTTATCGATGGCAAAGAAATAAACTACACCGTGACTACAGGCACAATGGTTCTGTCGGAAGAGGAAGAGGAGGACGAGAAATCTAAAGGGGAGAAAGCGAAGGCGTCAATATTTTTTGTTGCCTACACCAGGGATGAGGCGGAAGAGAGTAATAAGCGGCCGATAACTTTTTCTTTCAACGGTGGGCCAGGCTCATCATCTGTTTGGCTGCATCTTGGTGTTTTAGGTCCTCGCAAGATTGAATTAGACGATGATGGCTATCCACTACCTCCACCGTACCGGCTCATGGACAACAACTATTCCTTGTTGGATGTCACTGACTTGGTGTTTATTGATCCGGTTAGTACTGGTTTCAGCCGGGCGGTTCCCGGAGAAAAGCCCAAAGAGTTCCATGGTTTTAAGAAAGATATCGAGTCGGTAGGCGACTTCATCCGGCTATATACGACTCGCTATCAAAGATGGGGTTCGCCCAAGTTTCTAATCGGAGAAAGTTATGGAACGACCCGAGCATCAGGTCTTGCAGGATACCTTCAAGATCGTCATGGTTATTTCTTGAACGGCATTATGTTTATTTCAACGGTTTTAGATTTCCAAACTTTACTATTTAACATTGGAAATGATCTGCCATATATCCTGTTTCTACCGACATATACTGCAACCGCCTGGTACCATGAACGACTGGACGAGGAGCTTCAGAAAGATCTTCGAAAAACACTTGATCAGGCTGAGGCTTTTGCTCTCGGTGAATATGCTTCTGCGTTACTTAAAGGCTCGTCGTTGAAAGCTGATGAGCATCAACAAATTGTTTCCCAATTAGCCAGGTTTACCGGGCTTTCATCTGAGTACGTGGAACAAGCTAATTTACGCATATCAATTGATCGTTATGTAAAGGAGTTATTAAGAAGCAGACGATTGACCGTGGGGCGTCTTGACAGCAGGTTCACAGGGGTCGACCGGGATGCAGCAGGAGAGATTTTTGAATTTGACCCGAGTTATGCCGCCATTCTTGGACCATTTACAGCAACATTGAACGATTATATTCGGGGCGAACTGAATTTTGAGAAAGATATACCTTATGAAATCCTAACGGATAGGGTGCATCCCTGGTCCTTTAAAGAGCACCAGAACGAGTATGTTTATGTTGCCGAGACGTTACGGAAGGCGATGGCCATGAATTCTCACCTCAATGTTTTTGTCGCCAATGGTTATTTTGATTTAGCTACCCCCTATCTCGCCACTACTTATACCTTCAACCACTTATCACTTGAACCTAAGATGCAAAAACAAATCTCCATGGGTTTCTACCAGGCTGGGCATATGATGTATATACACAAACCATCCCTGGCCCAGTTAAAGGAGGATCTCCAAGGATTTATCATCTCATCCCGGCCGGCATAAAGAAGCAACGAGTGAGAAAACGTATCTGGATTACGCTACTCCTGTGTGTGCTCATTGCCATGGTGGGTTTAGCTTCATGGAGCCTACTGCCAACTGCGATTGAAGCGCTACCAAGTCAACTTAGTGCGCGAATTCCTGAGGAAGTGATCGCCTATGTGATTACCCCGCTCCCTACTGCATTACCAAGACCTAAAGCTACCTTACTTAGCCGGCAGGAAGAGGTAATCATTCCCACTCTTCGGCCTAAATTAGAGCCCTCAAAAGAATCAAAGGAAATTAATATAGAAAACACGATGGAGGATATTCCCTTACTGGTTTT
>BTQB01000166.1:0-5840 GCA_036985655.1 Anaerolineae bacterium
TTCTTCTCCTGAGGCTATCGCCTGGCAATGATCCAGCAGTCCGACGCCCTCCAAAACCTTTCGTGCGTAGGACAGCCTGCTTGATGTGGCTACAGCCCAGGGTATTTTTTGATCCCTAATACTCGACATCAGAACGTCCAGTCCTGGCATCGTGGACAAGCCCTCATTCATGATTAATTCGAATCTTGCCGTTTCCTTCCTGGCCAGATCGGCCGGATCAACTTCAATATTTAATGTCTGTCCAACCAATCGTGAACTATCTTCCAAGCGCAGTCCAACCATCCGCTGGTACAGATCTTCATCCAGCTGACGATCATAATCCTTCAGGACCAGTTCCCAAGCGCGCCGGGCTAATGGCTCGCTGTCCACCATCAACCCATCCAAATCAAAGACGATAGCTTTCATTTTTTATTAAAATCTCTTTCCTCAATGATGCTCTATCAAGCGTGTTTATATAACACCACGATTTTTTTTGGATCCATAGCGGATTCACTAGCAGCTCCTCCCCTAACAATATTCTGATCGATTCTTAATTAATGGATGGAACTTGCTACTGGAAGTTCTTCTATCCTGGCTTCACCACGTGCGATAAAATGGGGCATTCGTGACCAGGTGTTTTTTTGCACATCTTCGAATGTGACGGTTAGCTCGATGCCTTGGTTACCATGGTCATCATCATGAATAAAATCAAAGGGAATATAGTAGTTGTAGCCTAGATCAAAGTTCTCGATTTCTAGATAGGAACCGTAAAGTTCTAAATCCGGATTAACACCTTCTTTGCGGTGATAAATCCGTTCAGCCAGGCCTAATCTTATATGATCGGCCGTCCAGACTTCGTCCAATTTATGGATTTTCAGATTCATGTTCTGGATAGTTTCCTTCATACAAAAAGGTCCTCAAATATAAAAGCATCATTTATCATAACATGGAATAATCTCCCCGTCAGTTTGGAACATTATCTCCCTTTCTTAGGTGTTAACCACCACTGATCTAAGCCATATGTGGTTCGATTAATTGACTATATTTAAATGTGGCTCTACTGAAAAAACTCAGATAACGTCGATGTCACAGGTTTTTCTCTAGGGTAACTTTGCGCCTTGGCGGCTTCGCGTGAGCTTTTTTCAGCAGACTCACATGTGATGATCCGGGATTTCTTAATCTGGCGGAGTAGCGGGAGGGGGGTCTGTCGGCTTCGGCGGACCCCCGGGTCCCCCACCGCCGTTAGATGGTGTTTCAGTGGGTGTGGCCGTTGGTTCCAAGGTCGCAGTCGGTGGAATCCGGGTCCGCGTCGGTGTATTCGTAGCCCGCAGTGTAGGTATCAGCTCAGGAGTATCCTGGGGTGTTGCCTCTGTTTCACTGGTTGGGGCGGCCTCTTCCGTCGCTTCCATGGTAATGATTCCCGCGGTAGCTGGCGCCCCAGAAGTTACAGTTGGTTCACCACTTGGAGCGACAACGGGTAAAATTTCTGGCGTGGGCGTAGCATCATCTCCCCCTCCAGAAAAGATCACAAAGGCTATTCCGGCGATGACGATCAAAATAAAAACGGCAAATGCCCCCCCAGCCAGGAAAAAGGCGATTCCACGACCGCCGCCTGCTTTGGTTGGAGCAGGTTCTGCTGCTGTCGCCGCCGTTGCGCTTCGACTCGGCGCTGCAGATTTTGACGCGACTGCAGCAGCGGCTGCTGATGCCGCAGCAGTTTGTGTAATCGTTTGAGCTTTGGGAACCAATGGCTGAAGGGCCTCTACGGGAGGTTTTTGGAGCAGCACGACCGTGATATTGTCCTTACCTCCGGCCTCGTTAGCTTTATCAATTAACTCATCTGTCGCCGTTGGCAAATCAAGGTAGTGGTTATAAATCGATTCGTAGACTGACGCATCTGAGATCATGTCGGTCAAGCCATCGCTGCAGATCAAGAGTGTATCACCAGCCCTTAAGGCAGTTCCTTGATTAGCCACCATCTCCTGGGCTGATTGACCATCCTGCAGTGCCAGGCGGTGATCGACCTCCACCTCTGGACTACCTCCAAGGTGACGTCTAATTACATTGCGATTCGGGTGGGTTTTCGCTTGTTCTCGGGTTAGCAGTCCGGCGTCTATCGCTTCCTGGGCCCAAGTGTGATCTATAGAAATTTGCTTTAATTTCCGGTCTCTAAATAAATAGATTCGACTGTCGCCAACGTGCGCCGTATACAAGCTATCATTGATAATGGCCGTAATGGCCATTGTTGTGCTCATACCCCTGTACTGGGAGTTTTCTTGGCTGGCTAGATAAACGGCCTTATTGGCGGTGTTTATTGCCTCTTCAAGATGGCGGTTTATATCGCCTAAGGTGCTTAGATTTTTAAAATATTGATCGACCGCCTCAACGGCGAGACGGCTAGCCACTTCCCCAGCAATTTGTCCCCCCACCCCGTCAGCTACAACACCAAGGATTATTTTTTTATCGCCTTCCAGTTGATAGGCAAAGGTGCCCAGCGAATCTTCATTGTGCTTCCCACTCATACCCTCGTGGGAGCCCATTCCAACGTTTAACTCTTGATCGATCTGCGTGGACTTCATCTCAATGCTGCGCTCAAATAGATGCCTGTATTTTACATGGTCAGAATCTATCTGACATGTCAGTCGCTGCTTACATCACCTCTTGGGAGAGTGGGGCATATAGGGTTGGGTCGATATATCATCCGCATCCTCATCATCGATTGGACCAGGACTTTGCCGTTGAGATTGTCCTTGCGGCCCTAAAGGCATATATGGTTGGGTGCTGGTGTCCTCATCGATAGGTTCCGATGGCGCCACGGGCGGGGCAGCGCCTGGAGATCTAATAGGACCTGCCTGCATGACCTGGGTAGCGTCATCATCACCAACCGCTTGAGCAAGATGAAATCTAAGGTGTACGCGGCCGATGTGTACATCGTCGTTTTCTCGTAGAGGTTGTGGTTCCAGCGACAGCTGCTCATAATTTAAATAGGTGCCGCTGGCGCTTCCTTCATCATATAGTTGGTAGCCGCTTCCCTTCTGGACTATTCGGGCATGCAAACGTGATACGCTCTTATCAGAAAAAACAATCTGAACCAATTTGGCATCCCGCCCAAGGGCAACGTTCTTACCCGGTAATGGAATATTCCCCTGGTGATCCGGTGCATTCTCCAGCGGCTCTAAAAATGCGCCAGCTGCTTTCTTGGCCGCAAATGCCGGCATAATAACCTGTGTTGCATCGTGATCCGCATAGACTGCTGCAGAACTTCCCGCAACTGCTCGTTGGGAACTTGTTTGTCGCCTTCGGACTAGAACAATAGCAAAAATTACAAGGACCACAGCGAACATCATGGCCAACAACCCGATAACAATTCCTATTGTTCCGATATTGTTTGCTAGACTACTAGCTTCTTCTTCGACTGGTTGCGTGACCTCCACTTCAACTTGTGGCGGCGCCTCTACGGTCGCCGGTGGGGGAGCGGGAATATCCAAAACGATCGATACCGGCAGCGCTTCTGCTACTCCTTCCAGACCCAGCTCATCAGTTACTCTGACGATCAGGTTGTAGGTCCCATCGCCCAAATTACTGATATCCCAATCAAAGGTTAAAAGGCCATCATCCCCTATTTGTGGATCGGATAGACTCATCTGGTCTGAACCGTCAACCTGAAACACAGCTTCGGTTAAGTCACGGGGGTTTCCGTCAGGCCAAAGGACCCTCGCCGCAACGAGTTGGTTAACAGGATTTGCTGCATTGAGTGGTGTATCGTAACTGTCCGCAACCCTGGTTATTGGCGCACTGTTATCGAGGGCCATCTCTACGCTTGGACTGAGAACCTCCATCTCGAATCCGATACCAGCTTGACTTCCGCCAGATTCAAGTATGACCTCATGTGAGCCGCTTGAATTTATCTTGGATCGGTATAGGATAATGTGCTGTTCACCGTTCCCTTCAACGGTGCTATAAATCGGAACGATTGCCTCAGCTTGCGGCATATGGAGCGCAATTCCCCGTGTCGGCTGGCTCAGTCTCTCCATATTACTGATCTCATTATTATCAGCAACTGCTCCCAGAATGGCCCCAAATATTGGCACATTTAAACTCTGGGCTTTAGCCACGAGCGTGTCATAATCGAGCTGTTGGCCCATCGGACCGGCGTCGCTGAACAAGAGAACAGCTTGAAATTTACCAGCCGCTGTAGTGTCCTCCGCTTTATCCAGCGCTTTACTCATCATCTCGTTTAGAGGCGTCTCGCCGATCTCAGCCGGATCGTAAAAGTTAATCTCATTTATGACTTCGTTGGGAAACATAGCGTCTTCAACGAGGAATCGGGCCTGGTCGCCATCAGGAACGATAATACTCACGCTGTCCAATTGGGATTGGCTCATGAACTCGGTCGCAAATAGTACAATGCTGTCCCGCACCTTCTCCTGTCTAGTCAAGCCACTTGCATCATCACGGCTCCTTATATTACTATTGGCATCGATAACAAAAATGAAATCCACACCTAGAGGTTCAGAACTTATTTCTGAATCCTCAATAGCTATGCCATCTTCAATAATCTGCAGGTCTGAAGGAAGCGGCAGACGATTGCTTCTGCCATCAGTTGAAATAACCGTTAGACGAATAATTGGAAAGTTATCAGTTACAGCGCTGCTAAGATCGAGTCTTGGCGGGGCTGTAGACTCCTCTTGAGCAGAAGCAACCGGTAATCCAATCAGAACTAAGGCAAAGATAAAGAAAAACAGTTGGCTAATTACTCGTCGAATCATTTGCATATGTCTTTGTTTCAATCATTCTGAGAGACTCAACTCTCGAGAGACTGCGGCTCTCTGGTGAACCTCTGGACAGTATAGTTGCATGATACTCTATAAGCAAGAATTCTGGGACTCTCTTCCATGAGCTTTTGAGCCGTCACATCAATATTCTGGCGTAGGCCGTTTAGGGCAATGTAACAAGAGCGGCATCATCCCAATAAATATCCTGGTTCTGTCGCGGACCGTCCGGTGAAGCCCAAACATAAACTGTTATCGTTGCAGATTCTGCGACAGCCTCAACACAGGCAATTTGCCAATTGTCCAATGGATTAAAGTATTCTGACCACTCGATATCTCCACTAAATGGATCTGTTCCTCCGAATGGATCAATACCCACTCTCATCAACATATTCGCTGGCTCAAATGATGTCCCATTGGAGCATTTGCTAAATTCATTACATGACCAGGCTTGGCCATAGGCGCTAAACTGGAAGCGGGTGCCTATTGGCACATTGAGAACAGATTGACTTAATCCTGCCTTAAATTGTCCAAAGCTTTTGAAATATTGTTGGGCGGTGCTGCCACTGCGCACCCTGTTTGGGGCCACGTCGACTCCAGCAGGTTTATATTCCGGCCGTAAATTATTCTCACCATCTTTCCACCATGGAAACCAATTTGGTGCATGATTCAACTCAGTTATCGACCCAAACGGCTTGTACTCGCCTTCAAAACCTGGATTGCTGAGCAGATTGGTGCCTGATGCGGGACAGGCAGCCGAAGAACCTACAGATGAGTTATCCCCACCATTCCCATTGCCGTTGCTTGAGTCGCTATTCCCGCCATTACTATCGCCGTTACCATTTTTTCCTGTCTCACCTGGTGATGTACCACTTGGAGTACCATTTAACGGTGAGGGTGTGTCGTCAATACTCTTAGGACTGACCAATGAACCATCGGGAATAGGGGTTACAACAGAGGTAGCATCGCTCGTCGGTAGCGGTGTTGGTGTGAAATTCGGATCCAATGTGGCAGTCGGCGCCAGAGTGGGTGAAGCGATAGCAGTGGGAGCCACGGCCGTTGGTACCCCTGTCGATAATTGGCTGCAGG
>BTQB01000167.1:0-5836 GCA_036985655.1 Anaerolineae bacterium
CCCTCATGAAGATTTTCCATTGGCCGATTGCCAGCGTAACAGGCGTTTCTCCAGTAATGCTACTAGACCGTACATGACCAGGGCAATGGCTGCTAAGGTCAGCATAACTACGAAGACCAGGTCAGTCTTAAATTGGTATCGTGCTGTAACGAGTAAGAAACCCAGTCCCTGGCTGCGGGGTTGAACAAATTCACCAACCAGGGCGCCAATTACAGCCAAAGTGGCCCCAACCTTCAATCCTGCCAGGAGGATTGGCAGTGCAGCCGGCAATTCTAATTTTTGGAATACTTGCCAGCGTGATGCCTGGAGTGAATCCATCAATTCATACAGCTCAGACGGCACCGAACGCAGGCCAGCGATAATATTTATGGCAATTGGGAAGAAAACAACCAGGACGGCTACAGAAACACGGCTCCAATAAGCGGAGCTGATCCATATCGTCAATAATGGGGCGATAGCAATAATTGGAATAGCCTGTGAAGCAACCAGATAAGGTGATATCAATCGCTCAGCCAGGGGTGATTTTGCCAGTAAGTACCCTAAAGGTAAGGCGATTAAAAGGCCAATAAGCAACCCGGGTATGACTTCGCTCACAGTGATCGCTGTATGCTTTAGCAAGCGCCCATCGCTGATCACGACTCCCAATTGTTCCCAAACATCGGTTGGACCAGGAAGAATAAAGCGGTCATATCCACCAAAAGTCGCCAACAAATGCCAGGCCAATAGCAGTAAAATAAAAGAAAGGAATATGGTGAGCCAGATCGGTTGCTTTTTTATACGAGTCACTTGTTAAAATTCCAGTAATAATCTCGTCACACCAACAAGGTGCATATAAAAATTGTCCTCGGGGCCAGGCTGGATCCAGCATGGTCGTAAGCACTTATTCAGAGGGGTGAATGGGAAGGAAGGGGTAATTTTGGCCAACCATGTGACCACACTTGCTATGAAAAACCCACCAATCAATGGTGGGGCATAGCAAGAGCAAGCGCGGAAGCGCTTATACCTTCTCCCATCCAGACTATCACTGTCGGCTCTGGATTCTCGCCAGATCCACCTGCTCTGCATTTGCAGATTTAGGGTCGCGGGCTTGGTCTGTTTCGACCTCACCGCCGATCGGGAATTTCACCCTGCCCCGAAGGTTTGGATCAGATAACTTTCAAGCAACTGGGCGACCATACTTGCATTTGGACTGCCACCTGACAGGAAAGAGCCTGATCCTTATTCAGTTGTTTAATTAATTATCATTATAGCCAGAGACAGGCGCTGGTCAACTGGTTTATCTCGACTTATTCAGACCTATTAATGAATTAAATTAACACTTGCAGGAAGAATTAGCCCTCGCCCGATTCTTCCTCCGCTTTCTCTTCCTGACCTGAACCCTCTGTGGGTTTCTTTACAGTTTCGCCGGGATCCTGTATCCCGGGTAAACTCTTGAGGGCTTCCACCAGGTCGATTCCCGTTAAGGCTTCGATAGTCGTAGGTACCTGGGCGACAATATTGGTTACATCCCGGGTGATCTTAGATGTTCCGGCTCCGTCACTATCAGAGCCGCCGCTGCTAATAACCACAATCCTATCAGTCTGGGCAAGCGGAGAGGCAATGGCTGAAGCGACCTCTGGCAGCGCATCAATAATCTGCTGGATAATGGCTGCCTGGGTATATTCCTTCCAGGCCTCAGCCTTTTTCGCCGTCGCTTCTGCTTCAGAGAAGCCTTGCTCGCGGATAACTTCCGCTTCGGCCAATCCTTTTGCCTTTGCGGCAGCCGCCTCACCTTCACCCAATAAGCGAAGGGCTTCCGATTCGCCAATGGCTTCGGTTTCTAACTGGTATTTGCGAGCATCAGCCAGGGTGCTAATACGAAATTGTTCAGCCGCGGCAGGTTTTTTCACGGTTGCATCCAATTCCTTTTCTCGCCGGAGGACTTCCTGTTCTTGAACCTCGATTCGCTTCTGTTTATTGATTACCTCGATCTGGACTTCCTCAGCCATAACCTTTTGGTTCTCAATATTTTGCTGGATGGTATAAGCTAGTTCAGCTTGAGCCTGCTTCCGGTTAACTTCCGCTTCATAGGCTGCCTTCTGGACCTGGTAATTTTTCTCGCTCTCTGCAATGCTTGTTTCCGACTTGAATTTGGCGGATTCTCCTTCTTGCCGGGCTACCGCACTGCGAATGGTAGCATCGCGGGCAGCCTCAGCCTCACCGATAGTAGCATCACGCTTGACCTCGGCAATCCGCGGCCGGCCCAGCGCCTCTAGATAGCCTTCTTTGTCGCTTATATCCTTAATGACAAAGGAGACTATTTCCAGGCCCATACTGGCCATATCATCTCCGGAGACTTCCTGTACTTTCTGGGCAAAAGCTTCTCTATCCCGGTACAGTTGTTCAACGCTCAGAGTGCCTAAGATCGCCCGCAAGTGACCGGCCAGAGTTTCATGGGCAATATATTTTATATGCTCCTCGGTCCTGGATAGAAATTGGATGGCAGCAGTCTGGATTGAAGTAAGATCACTGCCAATCTTGACCTGGGCAACACCGTCGAGGGTGACTGGAACTCCCTGGATAGTTGGAACATCGGGTGTCGCAATATCAATGGTCATGATCTCTAAAGAGAGATCATCGATACGTTCAAGAACGGGCCAGATAAAGGCGCGACCACCTGTAATAATCCGATATTTAATTCGTGCGCCGGCTTCGTCTTGCTGGCCTTCACCACGACCCGAGATGATTAAAACCTCGTTGGGACCAACTTTTTTTACGCGGCTAGCATAAACAACAGCGAGAGCAAAGAAAGTAAAAACCCCCAGTATGATCAGAATCGGGATAAAAGTAGACATAATCTCACTCTCCAGGTGCTAAATTAGCTGCTTCACAAAGTTAGTTGGCAGCTCAACAAAAGGGGAAAATCTTATCATGCGAAATTTACTGGTCATTAACTGGACGCACGAGCGCGGCCCGACCAACTATTTTTTCGATGATCACCAGTTTGCCAGTGGAGATGGTCTCTCCAGTCGACGAACGAGCGCCCAGGGTGATCCGGCCGCCAACATTTTTGAAGGCAATTTTTCCTAATCCGTCGTCTGGAATAGAAATAATTACCTCCGCTTCTCGACCAATGGCCTCGTCCTCTAATGAATAGTGGCTGGATTTGCTGGGAGAAAGAATGTAGAGGAAGAAAACCTGAGCCAAACCCCCAAAAAGCAAACCCACACCTGTAGCCAACAAAATGCTTGTGATCGCTTCCAGCTCCAGCCAAAGATGGGTAATCAATCCGGTAATTCCAAAAGCTGAACCAAACACAGCCAATGAAAAAGGAGAGATTCCAATATCGAATAAACTATCGGTGTCTGCGTCAACATCAAAATCCAACGCTTCACCAATTCCAAGTCCTATTAGACTAAGAAGAGCAAAAATAAAGCTGATAACAACAATGCCAGCAAAGACAAAATCTAAAGCGCTGTCAGAAAAGATCTCCTGCATCTCAATTCAGTCCTGGGATAGGGCGGAAGCGACACTCGATATAGACATTATACAATTTATATACCCCTATTACCAGCAGATTACTGGTGGGCTGTGGCAACGGTTCTAATATCCAGATAGGAGGTTGGATCGCTTATTGCTGCCTAGTAATCTATACGTATTATTTCTGTTTTTAGTGCACTTTATTTGCTAAGTACCAGACTAATATTTCCCACTATGGGGGGATCTTGTGTTATACTATGATGCTGCAATATGGCCTTGGAAATTTGAATGAACTTTTATGTTGAATAACCGATCTCGAGGGAGTAGGTCAAGGAGAGTAATATATAGATGGCCAAAAAAAAGAGGCGGAGAAAAAAAACCACTTCTGAAAAAGTTATGCTTGTTTTAGGCGTGATAATAGCCTTAAGCATGATTTTAGCCCTAATCGCGGGGCTGGGGAGTGGCCACAGAACCGGTCGGACGCCGCTGCCTGATAACTGGATCGAATATGATGATGGGAGTTGGACTGAAGTAGATACCTCAGAAATACCCCATATATCATCTGGACCGGATATGGGGCTACCTGCACCAGCAGATTAAGGCACTACTGCCGCCACCAACAACAACCCAATAAGAGCCAGGCTTACATGTTCGACCGTTACCTGACGGGTGAGACGGCCGGCGAGAAACTGTTCAGTTAAACCTACAATAAGATAGAAGGTGATCAACAGAATCACCCCCCCTTGAAGCGAAGATAGTGGCCAGTAATTTAATACCCAGGTTAATTGGCCCAATAGTATCCCAGCAACCAATCCATAGAGGATGGTATTGGCACGATCGGCTAAGATCATCCAATACAGACGGGCCGCCAAGATTGCAGCGACAAAAAGAACCGCAGTCCCACTAAGAATTGTCCGGGCACGCCAATCGAAAATGCGGGTGAATAATATTAGAGCGACCAGGTAAACCAACAATCTCTGTCCCCACTGGAGGATTATTCTCTTTTTAACGGAAGGGCCAATGCTGAGATATTCGGCCGCTAAGGCCACGGGAACCAGGATAGCGCTTACGATGATTCCAGCTGTCCACAGACCAAGATTTTCGACACTAATCAGCCAGCTCGCCAAGGCCAGTGAAATTAATCCCGGGATTATCCAATAGATAGCTGTTCGGCTTATTCTCCCGCTTCTTGCGAGTGGATGGCTGCGAATAAGGGATTCAGCCGCGGTAATCCCCAACCCGCCTATTAAGAGAGGCGCCAAGGTTGCTGCTGATAGGTTTACACCTGCTGTCGAGCCAAGTATCGTCGTTGAGAGAGGACGAGATGGCGTCTCCATAAACCGTGCTAAGGCCATAGCTAATACGATGACGCCTGTCAATACACTCAAGCGATCACGATCTAATCTGTCAATTAATTCCATCAGGCTAAACCTGTTTCAGGCGACGAGGCGATGGCTTTCAAACCTCGGCCGATTCCGTTAATGTCCTCGAACACGCTCTGGCTTAATTCTAATGGCTTCTGAATAGACTTCACCAAATTGATCGGCCGTCATGCCGATACGCTTAAAGCCTTCCTTGTATTTTTCACAATACGCCTGGCGCTCCTCGGAAGGAATTTCATCTTTGATTCTTTCAACTTTCCCAATGAAAACTATGATATCACCACCCTTGCCATCGCCATCGAAGTTGAGACCAACCCCTGGATTACTAGATGTATGCTTTAATTTTGCGGCGCCTGGACGGCTGTAGACCAGGAAGGATTCATTGTTCCAATAGAACCACACAGGCCGGGTTTGAGGGATTCCATTTTTGTCAACAGTTGTCAGCCAGATTATTTTCTCGTCTTGCAATCGTTGATTGACTCGCTTACCAAATTCGGTGTCTGAAGAAATTAACATAATCAATCCTGCTCGCTATTACATAACGTTACTCTATTTGGAATTAGCTGGGTAAATAAATAAGTCATTTTGCTGGTGGCCGAGATTATTGTCTTTTAATTATCCATCAAAACACGGTGGCGATCACATCCATTACTTCAGTAGCGCGAATGAAGAGTTATCAGGCAATTGGATCCATCATAAATATTTTAGCAAACAACACCTCTTTCAGTTCAAAATAACCCCACTGAAAATTGAACTGTTAGTCTACGGATTTTCGTTCAACCTCAGCGAGCTCTAGCTCATGTCGACTCCAATATCCCGCTGTGCTTGAATTGCTGCTGGATACTGAAGTTTTTTTTGACGTGTTGCAATCAGGTTAGACGGTCAGTAATTGAATTGATGAATCGATATGACCAGGATATTGGCCTGCTATTTCTAGCCAACAATTGTGGTTCATGGAAATAAAGTGAAAGGTAAAGGCAAACATCCTTAAGCCA
>BTQB01000168.1:0-5779 GCA_036985655.1 Anaerolineae bacterium
ATGGGGAGCAGGTTTTCGATTCGAAGCTGGCTGCGGCAAGAAATAACTCTTCTTAGAATTCCCTGATATTAGCGCTGATTATTGGTTCAATATTGATCACCTAGGATCGTTTTTGTTTCCTAATGAAATATATGCCCAATCCTATTAAGAGTATCGCCCAAAAGACGCCGCCGCTTAAAACTGTCAGCCAACCAAAGTTAATAAATAGTAGGAACAGCCCTAATATTATTAGTAAACCTGCGGTTATAGTTCGCCCTTGTGGATGCTGCTGAACCCGTTTAACGTTTTCAGATAGCTCCCCACTATATTCATCGAAATTGTCCTGGTATATTTGACTGCCTGAGCGGTTTAATTTTTCGTGGCTGGGCATAATGATCATGAGGATAATATAAAGGATTAATCCAACGCCACTGGCTGGGATTAGAAGCAGAAAAGCCAGGCGCACGAATACCGAATCGACGCCCAAGTAAGCAGCAATTCCAGCGCATACACCGGCTATCATCTTATCTTCTGTGCTGCGCATTAATCGATGTTCGGCCATGAACCACTCCTAAATTCGTTCAATCAAGATTATATTCTTCTTGGAGTCTATACGCTTGGGCTTAATGAAAGTTGCAGCTCCCAGGTTTCTATTGAAAACCTCCAAAAACTGGCAAGTTTCTGTTGTTCAGTTATTGATATGGCTTAGATGGGTATGGTTTCCAATTAAGAACCCGTAAAAGTATACTTTTTAGCCGCTGAGCAGGTATATCGTTAATATTCTCTCGCTCGAGCGGTAATCCTTTTCGATCTTGCTTATTAGATTATTAATCATAATGTCCAATACGATGATTGGTGGTACCGTTCTGAAAACGTCTATGTTATTAGCTAAACGGAAAGGGCTGCGAGAGCGATTTAAAATCCAATATAAGGTGGAGAACCTAAACCATGAATAGAAGGACATCGCCGGGAATTGGGCAGTGGCTGATGGTTGCCGCTATTGTTGCCCTAGTTATTTTCCTATTATTCAAACTATACCAATATGGTAATTTCCGTCGCTATTTCCCAGCTGGCCTGACAGCGGGTGGTGTTCCGATAGGTGGATTAACTAGGGAACAGGCCGCTGATGCGTTAAATGATCGCTACCTATCCGCTCCTGTTATTGTGTATCATGATGAAGAAGCAGTGGAGGTCAGTCCGGCTGATATCGATTTCACCTTGGATCTAGAGACCATGCTGGCTCAAGCTGACTATCAAAGACAACAACAAGATTTTTGGTCAGGTTTCTGGGGATTCTTGTGGAATCGTCCGGTGGAGGTGGAGCAGGTAGAACTTCGTGCCACCCATAATCCAGATACGCTTACAGAAGTCCTGCAAACCATCAGCACATCCCTGGATAAACCAGCCTTGCCGCCACAACCAGTACCCACCACGCTTAGTTTCCAATATGGAGAGCCGGGGGTGGCAACTAATATAAATTCGAGTATAGGTGATGTTCAAGCAGCATTTTACCGGGCTATTGATCGGGAGGCCCGGTTAGTACTAGAGCCGACTGATTCTGAAAGGCCCGATATCAACATCTTAGCTCGACTTATCGTCAATCGATTGGAGGATTTCGACGGGGTGGCCAGCATTTTTATTATGGATCTGGGTACCGGAGAGGAAATCGCCATAAACGCCGATCAGGCGATGTCAGGGATGAGTATTGTGAAGGTGCCGATCGTAATGGAAGTCTTTCGTGTTCTTGAAAATCGACTTTCTCTCGATCAAAGAAAGCTCATTTCTGAAACACTGGTCGTCCAAAGTGGGAATTCTAGCGCGAATCTATTACTAGATATAGTGGCGGGTGAAGATGACGCTTATTTAGGAGCTGATATCGTTACTGATTCGATGCAAAATCTAGGGTTAGTGAACACCTTTATAATTGTTCCCTACGATGAACTGCCCAGACCAGGAAAATCGACCTTGGAGACGCCTGCCAATAGTAGTGAGAAGCTGCAAACAATTCCTGATCCAGCGATGCAAACCACGGCTGAAGATATTGGAACATTAATGAGCATGATCTATCATTGCGCTTACTCTGATGGTGGTGCACTTAGAGCTGCTTACAACGATCAGCTAAGTCAGGAAGATTGTGAAGAGCTCATTGAATTTATGAAGCTAAACCGTATTGGCAGTCTTATCGAAGAGGGAGTGCCGCCTGACACACCTGTCGCCCACAAAAATGGTTGGATTTCGGATACCCATGGTGATGCTGGTATTGTATTTTCTCCTGGCGGTGATTACGTCATCGCTACATATATGTTTAAACCTGATTGGCTTGAATGGGAAATAAGTTCTCCAATTTTGGCAGATATTTCCCGAGCAACATTCAACTACTTTAATTTTGACGATCCCTATATAAACGGCAGATCAAGCTCAAATTAAAAACAGGCCCGTGGGAACGGGAAACAATGATATCCCAACTACTACGTACTCTCAGGAAGTGGCTCATAATCCTGTCCATTGTTATCGGAGCGGGATTTATCCTCTTCCGAGGGATTCAATATCGACTCCAACCTGATGCCCTTCCTCTTGGGACATCGGTCGCTGGTATAGATGTTTCTGGTCTCACGATCGAGGAGGCAAGGCGTCTCGTTGGAGAGAAATATTACGCCCCTCTCTATCTATATCACAAAGAAGAGCATATCGAACTAAATCCTAAGGATGTCGGATTTGAGTTAAACATGGAAAGCATGTTCAACCAGCTAAATCAGTTAATCAGTGGGTCAAGCCAATGGTTTTATTTTGGCAGCTTCCTGACACAGCGACCCCTTAGGACTATTAATATACCCCTACAGGCGGGTCATGACCCTGATGGTCTCAGGACGATGGTTCAAAGTATCTCGGAATTATTAGATCAACCTGCACAAGGACCACAGATGCTGGGAACTAGCGAAAAACTTCAATCCGGCCGAGAGGGATATGTAACCGATGTGGACTCTAGTGTGGCTTCTATCGCTGAAGCTCTCTATTCATACGAAAATCGTGATGTCCAGCTCACAGTAAAAGAACAGCCAATTCCTGAAAGAAACCTCGATATTCTCGCTGATGCCATCGAAGGCGAATTGCAGGTTTTTAATGGCTTGGGCAGCATTTTCATAATGGATTTGTCAACAGGTGAAGAGATGGCCATTAATGCAGACGTAGCATTATCAGGTTTGAGCATCTTAAAGATAGCCATCTTTGTGGAAGCGTATCGAGCTATCGACGGTCCATTAAATGAATATCAGGAACAACTTTTTCTGGATGCGGCAACTCGCTCTAGTAATTTTGCTGCAAACCTCTTGCTGCACGAAGTTGCCGGGGAGGATAACACTTATTTAGGTGCTGATGTGCTTACCGAAAGCATGGCTCGATTGGGATTAGTTAACACATTTATGGCTGTACCTTATGACGCAAACCCGCCTGCCTATCGCCGGACAACCTATGTGACGCCAGCTAATTCAAGATCAGATATTAACACTGAACCAGACCCAACTATGCAGTCCACGGCAGAAGAGATTGGCTCTTTGTTATCGATGATCTACTATTGTGCCCGGGGTGGAGGAACCTTGATCGCCATTTATGGTGATGAGATTACCCCTGAAGAATGCCAGGCGATAATTGATCTCATGATCCTTAACGTGGAAGGGAATCTGATTCGCTTTGGGGTGCCGCAAGGGACTCCTGTGTCCCATAAACACGGTTGGGCTCAAGCTACTCACGCTGATGCTGGTATTGTGTTTAGTCCGGGAGGGGATTATGTCATTGTCGAGTATCTTAACCAATCGGGTGATTGGCTGCTTGCCGAGGTAAGCTTTCCAATATTGAGAGAGATTGCCAGGGCGGCGTACAATTACTTTAATGTTGACGAGCCATACCTGTCAGATGCCATGGCTGATCGAGGATTTATAGACCCTGAAGATCCATTTTCCGAAAACCAGGCTGCGGGTGAGAGCGAGCCAGATATTGTTGGTGATGACAACGGCGTTGAAATTGAAAATGGTGAATCCGGTGCACCGATTTTCGAAATCGATGATGATACCTAGGAAAAATTCATCTTGGAAAAAGTATGATTACTGGCTAATAATAAACAGCATATTGGAGAGAGAAAAGATTCATGGAATATCGACGATTAGGCCAAACGGGATTGAAGGTATCGACAATTTGTCTGGGAACGATGCAATTTGGTTGGACGGCCGATGAGGAAACATCCTGCGAAATTTTGGATGAGGCAGTTGAACTGGGCTGCAATTTTATCGATACGGCCGATATCTATTCTTCCTGGATTGAAGGCAACAAGGGCGGCGAAAGCGAGGCGATAATCGGCCGATGGCTGTCAAAGAAATCGGTAAACCGACAAAATCTTGTCATCGCCACAAAGGTGCGGGGAAAGATGGGGGATGGACCAAATGATCAAGGTCTATCACGACAACATATCCTGAATGGGATTGAAGAAAGTTTACAAAGACTGCAAACCGATTACATTGATTTATACCAGGTTCACTGGCCTGACAGAGAAACCCCACTAGAAGAAACCCTCGGCGTACTGGATGACTTGGTTCGATCGGGCAAAGTTCTCTACATCGGATGTTCCAACTATCCAGCCTGGCTTCTGGCTAAATCGCTCTGGATAAGCGATATTAATAGGCTTAAGAGGTTTGAAACTGTTCAGCCCCACTACAATCTTGTACACAGATCTGAATTCGAGAGGGAGCTCCAACCCCTCTGTGCGGATCAGGGGATTGGAGTTATCCCGTATAGTCCACTGGCTGCAGGATTCTTAACAGGCAAATATCAACCCAGCGGACCTCTGCCGGATTCTGCAAGGGTTTCGGGGATACAGAAAAGGTACATGAACGAAAGCGGTTTTAGAGTCCTGGAGCAGCTTAAACAAGTGGCTGAAAGTCATTCTGTTGATTTGGCCCAGGTCGCCATAGCCTGGATCCTGGCCAACCCGGAGGTTGATGCAGCTATTATCGGGGCCAATTCGACGGAACAATTAATAGCTACTATGGCAGGCGCGGATATTAAGCTCTCGGATGATGATAAGAAAGCCCTGAATGAATCATCAGACTGGGATTAAGCGTCTAATAAAAAATGCTGCTGCAGGGGACACTAGGGAAGACCAGCGCAGTTTCCAGTTCCTAGTTGAATCGTATGATCGGGATTGGCCACCAAGGTACACATCTGGGCTGCCCCTGAAGGTCGATCTCCGACCTTGTAACCTGTAAACGGGTTCGGCCCCCCGTACAGAATCCATGTTTCTTGAGTGGGCCCTACGCCTGCGTTTTGGGGAGGAACAGTGTTAAAGAAGAAATGGATGTGTGTTCCAGGAAGTTGGGGAGTGTAGCCGCGAGGGGTGTAATCCACAACATAGGAATCACCATTGAGGTTAATGGAATTAATTAGAACGGAGGGGCCGGCTGGCTCCGTGGGAGCTGCTGTAGGCGAATCAGTGGGCAGTGGTGTATCAGTAGGCGATAAAGTTGGTGAAGGCTCGGTTGTGGGGCTTGGTGGTGGCGTCGCTGATGGCACTCTTGTTGGGGCTAAGGTTGGCTCAATTATTAATTCCTCCGTTGGCTCTACCACAGGTGTTTCCGTTGGCTTTTTCGTCTGCTCGACTCCTACTATTTTTGTTTCCTTTTCCGTCTTATTCCCTTTATCTACCCCCCCAGTGGCTTCACTTTCGCTGTTCAGCGTTTGTTCAACCTGAGCAATGTCCGTCTCCTCCTCCTGACCGCTCAATAATCCAGGCCCGTATATAACAGCCGCTGAC
>BTQB01000169.1:0-5744 GCA_036985655.1 Anaerolineae bacterium
GAACAGCACACCTGTTCTAAGACGCAATCTACGATCAGGCATCAAACAGTCGCTTCTGCCCATATAGATCGCGGCTCGTTACTGCGCGCCAAAATTGGTCGCCAAGTGGGTGTTTACTTGCGAAAAGCAGCCGATACAGAGGGGTCCTGCGCTTGGAATTGCGGATGAGGGGTTCGTCCCCAACTTCATCATCACGGCGTAATTCAGTATAGCCAAGTTCTTGCAGCTTACCCAGATAAAGATCAATGAGCCGCCGGTGTAAACCCACCTCGTGTCTTATTTGCCATTCGGAATATATATGGCGCCAGTCACTATTGCCGAAGAATTTATCAACTTCCGATTCACCATCTTGATCGATAACATTTGGCATAACACGACTGAGACCGCCCTGTGGATAGTTGATGATTATGTCCATGCGGCGGACAGAAGCCAGCTGAGATATCGTTGACCACTGTAACTCAAGCCCCTCTGGATCCAAAAATGCCAAATTCAAAGACTTATGTTCATAAGGTTTCAGCTCGTTAATGATGGTGGAAACTATTTGATTACAGTCATTGTTCATTACGCGGACTCTGTCATTTAAATTACTTGAAGAGCAACGTTTGCGGAGGGCATCGGCGTTGTCATCATCATTCTCGACGAAGTAATAACCTGTGAAGGGGTATTTTGTTGTCAGAGCCAGTAGCGGTGACCCCAACATGACCTCGCCGGTCTCCTCCACAACATTTTTTCCAGGACCGGCTAATAGATCAATGTAGTTGCGGACGCTCCATTTGTTGCGCATAGACGTTTCGAAGACAGAAATATAACGACCCAAATAATCAAGCTTCACAGCCGCCCACTTTCCCGCTGGGCGCATTGGCAAGCCATCGTCAGTATCTTGCAAATAGGTGTACATGGACTAACTCTCAATGGCGCCTTAACTTCAGTAAAAATCGACCACAGTTTCCTGAATTCACTCCGCTCGATGTTGGTGGGACCCCAGATTTGACCAGCCAGGCAATCGATCTTCTCCTCGATAATCTGAAATTGTTACAATAAGTGCCCCTACCAAATATTGAGCCGTTCTTCGATCTTGAGAAAACTACTAATCTCGGTACGGTCGCCAGTGGTAAAGTTCCTCGTCTAAAACGGGGGCGTCAACCGAATTTCCCCGCAAATTCGTCGTAAACCTGTAACAATACCTCCCTTTTAGCCCTCCCTTCATCACTATCTGGAAATACCAGTGGAAACGTGCCCAAGATATGGTCGAAATCCTCACGCGACAAGTTATATAGATGAGCCACGATCGCATCTATTTCATTCCTCAGTCGCTGCCGTTCTGTTAGATCTGTAACTCCCTTCGATTCATCCCAGGGTTCACCAAGTGTCTCCTGCCAAAGTTTTGAAAATTCTTCCGAAGTACAACTCAATCGCGTTGATAGTGTCACAATGACATCAAAAAATGGATTATTAGGTGCCAATCGAGGAAGTGGCAGTTGGTACACATAAAACATGTTCACGGTTGTAGCGATTTTCTGACGTAAAATATAATCCAAGCACAGACTATTAAATAATGAGCACAAATAAAGAGTAATCTGGTCCATCCCTGCCTGAGTGTCTTCTACGAAGGCAACTGTATCACAGATGGTATTTGGTGGAATAACAGCTGCGATTAATGTACGTGAGTCTGTTGTTCTGGCTATACGCCTATAGCCAACCCGATAATGCTGCATTTGTTCGGTTGTTCGCTGACGAATTTCTGGAACTTTTTTAGATGCAATCCAGAATTCATGCGGGGCGTAATGGGGATCAAACTGATGAAGCATTCTTCCATTGTAAACTGCCACATCTCCAGAAGTAGTATTGAATAGGTAGCGGTCGTTTGTCATGTCAAATTCACGATATAGTCGAATATTCCACTTCGACTCAAGCTTGACACCTATGAGTGGGTGTCCACCATATAATTTGTCAACAATGTCAGAATCCTTTTGCGTTTGAAACTCCATTACGCTCAAGCTATCAGGGCTGAAACGCCTTATTGAATCTAGACCAACATAAACCAGATTCAGCGAATTTGATAAAAACTCCGATAGATCCCCAGGCCGTACAGCTACTCGTGGATTGAAACGAAATGTCGCCCAGAAACCATCGCCGTCTATACCTTTCTGTGCACCAAGCAGCGTAAACTTAAAACTATGGTGGACATGCGGAAAGAAAAACCGTTCATTACTAAAGTTATAAAGATAATCGATCCGCCCTTCATTTAGCAGCATTTCCCTCAGGGGCTTCGTTCCCAGGTCAGTATAGATGCCCGATGGAATAACGAAACTTAATCTGCCCTCCTTCTCTAATAATCCGTATCCTCTCTCCACAAACAGCTTATGGGTGGCTCTATCGCCGCGGCCTTGCTCCACGAAGTCCGCGGTTTTCCGATAATATAAGGCCTTTTCCTCGATCTTCGCCTTCTGAGACAACCAACCGGCCTCAATAGTCGGGTCCAGAGAATTCAGTTCTTCAATTCGCTGCTCAACCTGCTTGCGTGTAAGCCGGCTCTCAATATTTGGGTCAAACTGGGCGTAATATTCCCGCAGGTCCGGCTTTACGATCTCCCAGGGTGGGTTGCCTACCACCACATCAAAACCGGCCGCTTCACCTTTGTGTTTCCCTTCTTCATCCAGGAATATTTCTGGGAATTCCACCGCCCAGTTAAAGGGCCGGTGGGCGGTCACAGCCTGAAAGTGTTGGGCCAGGTCTTCGTCTAGAACCGCATCCACTTGGGCTGAGTACTCATTTATCTTCTTCATCAGCCGATCATGGTCGCTCCCATTTGCTCTGGATGCTATATCAAGCCGCAACCGGCGGATTTCGGCCAGATCGGCCGCGAATTTTTCATATCTTTCATCCGCTGGCCCTGCTCCAATCAGCGAATTACCTACCTTCACATTTTGGTTGAGTATGAGTGGAAGCCGCTTCTTTTTCCTGGGCTGGTCGGCCATGGCCTTCATGATCAGGTTAACCGTGGCGATCTCGGCCGCTTGTGGGTCCAGGTCCACCCCGTAGAGATGATTTTCCAGGATAATGCGAGGGTAATCCTGCAGACGATCGATCTCGGCCGTCCAGGGCGTTAGCTCCAGGCGCAGGTCGAAGGGCGTAGTAACTCCGGCGGTTATTAACTCTTGCCGATGATCTTCCCTTTCCTCTTCCAATCGCTTTATCTCGCCGCGATAGAATCCTGAGAGTACATCATAGGCATAAATAAGGAAGGACCCGCTTCCACAGGCTGGATCTATGAGGTGCAGCTCTTTGATTTCTCCGGCTTTTTTTTGGCTTTCACCCTCCAGCGGTTCTCCGCCTGGTTTTCCACCGGCCGTTCCATACAAGTACCGGCCCAGCGAGTTGTCAACCAGGTAGCGGACGATAACCTGCGGAGTGTAGTAGCTGCCCTGCTTTTTGCGGGTTTCCAGGTTGTCGGCCGTCTCGACTCGGCCGTCCCTCAGCACCAGTGTCTTGCCTAGATATTGCTCGTAGGTGTTGCCCATGATGTCGGCCGACATGGCGCGATAGCGGGCCTCATACAGTTTCTGGACCAGGCCTGCCAGCACCCCGTCGCTGAAAACGGCTTGGTCGGCTAAGCCGGGAGCAAAAAGAGCTGAATTATGATGTTCATCGAACCGCCGGTAAAGGCGCTGGAAGAATTCGCTCAGGGTGAAGGTGTACGGGTTTCGTTTTCGCAGCTCAAAGAAATCTTGCATCGTTCCTGGCGGGATTACCAGATGGTCTTCGGCAAATCGGATCACCACCAAACGATCCAAAATCCGCTGCACTACCCCTCTTAATTGGGTTAAATTGATGCGGCCGTCATCGTTAAAAGCCCACCAATTCTCGGTCTGGTGGTCGACGATATCCTCGGCCAACTTCTCCCGCCACTCGTTGATGAAATTGAGGTAATCGGTATCGACGTCCTCTCGATGGCGTTGGTTGCTCAGTTCGTCTAATCGTCCATTCAGCACGCTTTCATAAGAAAGCTGCCACAGCAGGTCGAACTCCTCCAAATAGGCGCTGGGATTCTCGAATGAGAGCACCATCCAGTCACGACGGGCATTGAACAGCCGCAGCTTCTCAAAGTTAGTTAAGATGGCCCAGGTAGCACCATTTTGAAAGGCATAATTGATCGCCTGCTGTTCCTCTGGCGTACGGTCCGTGGCCATTCCCGGCAAAGCCATCTGCCCAGGCGTCACAATATCAGAAAGACTTGGCTTAACGCGTTTCAGATCGGCGATAACCCCAAACCTCTTGGCTTCTACAAAGAGCGACCCACCCGTTTCAGGCATCAGGGTCATGTCTGGCCTGCCACCGGCGATGAAAAGCTCATACTTGTAGCGGTCTGGATCGTCCACCGGCCAACCCAGCGCCCGCAAGAACTGATCGAGAAACTGATGGACCACACCAGCTTCTGTAATCGCGCTCTTTGACTTCTCGCTCATCCCCTTGTACTTTTGGATGAGGACGCCTATTGTTTTTCGCGCTTCCCCTTGGTCTACAGACAGAATAACCCCCTATAAACGGTCAGCTAACATGCTAATAATAATACGGTACTTCGTTTGCCCCAAATATAGCCCAAACTGATAACCACACGAGAACGAGAGAAGTTCACATGATGTTTTAGACCCGTGAGGAACTAAAAGGCGCTTTATAACTGCTGGCGGCCGAGTGAAACATCACCCTATCGGCTTCATAACTCTTGAATTCATCATGGGATGTAGAGACTTAACAATACGCATGATCATCTCTTTTGACACCCAAGAAGGAGGTGTGTCGAAAACACCAGCCGCCAATATTGCCCCATTGACGATGCCGTCTGTTTTTAGCCAGATCGTCCCGACAATCAGCTCCATACCACAGAAATAAACGTCCAATCATAACCAGATCGCATAGAGCAGAAATTCTATGATAGGAAGGCATCACGCTTAGCGTGCCTGCCCATTCCTGCTCTCTCTGCCCCCTGCACCGTTTCCATACCGTGCTTCCCAGGCAGCTTTGTACGTTGAAACAATTGCCGGATATTCCCCACTGTTGCATCAATTCCCTTTAAAAATCACGCATTTCCTGAGGGCTGCGCACGGGAATAAACTCAAACCGGTTTTCATACAAAATGATTTCCAATTTATTATTTGCTTCAATATAGCAACCCGGCGTCTAACGGAAATTTTTTCGATGTTTATATTCGAATTCTAGCGTCTGGAACCACATCAGTGCACCGTTCACGGTGCGGGCTGTGGTGGAATTATGGGGTGAACAGCCGAAAAAAAGAGGGCTGCTAGCTCAATAAATGAGACCTGAGACGATCTATCGCTTCTTGCAGCGCCTGTTCCGTTGCCTCGATTTGGGCAGTTGTGTCAGGCGGGAGGTCATAATGGTCAGATTTCATAGTGGCGATCAACAGGCTGGTTGCGAAAAGAACCTGTAATGTATCATCGCTGATCTGGCGAACCATTATTTCCTTCTCGTTCGCTTGAGCCAGGAGGTTGGCCTGCAGATCTGCTGTTTCTTTTTCATCTACCCATCGCCCCAGCAGAACTAAAAGGACGAATGCCAGACCTGGGCCCAAAGTGCCGAAAAGCACTATCTCCGCCAGCAGATGATAAGAAAATCCCACGCTTTCGTGGAGCCATCGGGCTGGACCAACCTCGTAAACTATGACCAAAAGCATTAAACCGGCCGGAATCAGCCACTTGAGTAATCCAAGTCGTCGGCGTAAAGTG
>BTQB01000170.1:0-5728 GCA_036985655.1 Anaerolineae bacterium
TGCAGGTTTACGGCTAAGGAGATATGCGGTACTAACGGGGTCGCCCGGACCGAAATTGACAACGGGGCGGGCGCTGCTAAGTAAATAGACTGGAGGATGTCCCGGAAAGCATCGGCCCGGATAAGGATCTCCCTGGGGCCTCATGCTTCCAAAACGACCCAACGGAAATGGGCCGGTTTTTTCCGAGACGCCCTCGTATTTTGAAAATTTGAATCGGAGGCTCCAAATGAAAACGTTGCAAAGTGGTTTTACATTGATTGAACTCATGATCGTAGTCGCGATCATCGGCATCCTGGCGGCCATCGCAGTTCCGGCCTATCAGGATTACACCATCCGTTCCCGTGTGTCGGAAGCGGCAAGCCTGGCGGGGGCTACGCGGACAGCCATAGACATTGCCTTCAGTGAAGGTTATGACTTGACCCAGATTCCTGCGGCAGCCGCTTCGCTGAACCTGTCCCCCGCGGGCAGCTATAACAGCAAGTATGTCACCAGCGTCGGTTACGTCGCCTCCGGCGTTGTAACCGTCACGTTAACCGGTGAGAAGTCGCTCGGCACTGCAAAAAATCAAACTGTCATTTACACGCCTACCGACCGGGGCGGTAACCTCTCGTGGGCTGTGACCGGCAGTGTACCCACGAAATATCTTCCAAGAAACTAGCCAAACGTATAGTGGCTTGAGTCACAAGGGCGGCGTAAGCCGCCCTTGTTTTTATTAGCCCTTATTTTATTGCCGCTGGTGGATTAGGCTGAGAGATATTATTGATTTGCCGGAGAAAGGCCCAGTACAAATGGATTACACATTGATAGCGATTGTTTAATAAACATCCCGTCATTCACCTCAAATATCGGCTAAGGTTATTTGTGGCTATATCCTTAAAACGCCCTTCCTGGACCATCGGTATTATTGCGTTATTGTTAATATTTCCCGCAGCAGTTTATCTACCCGGCGTCTCCGGCCCGTACGTCTTCGATGACTACCCCAACCTGCTGCACAATGATTTCGTCAAGGTCCGCACGCTGGATACGGAATCCTTGTATCGCGCCGCCTACTCACTTGAGGCGGGCCCGCTGCAACGTCCCGTTGCCATGCTCAGCTTCGCGCTGAATTATTATTTTGCGGGCAGCTTCAAAGATTCCGCGCCTTTTAAATTAACAAATCTGGCAATCCATATTATCAATGGGTTGCTGATCTTCTGGATGATACGCATTATTCTTGGACGCCTGAGACGAATTCATCCGAATAGTTTTTTTATTGATAAATCCAGCCGTGACACACTGACATGGTTGGCATTTGCGCTAGCGCTTCTATGGGTTGTTCATCCTATCCAACTCACCAGTGTGTTGTACCTCGTGCAGCGTATGACCGCGCTTTCGGCCTTGTTTACTCTTCTGGGACTGATCTGTTACCTCAAAGGACGTCAACGCATGATATCAGGACAGAGTGGCGGCGTTTGGCTGTTAATTTCCGGCCTTGCCGTTTTCGGTTCACTTGGAGTCCTAAGTAAGGAGAATGCACTTTTATTACCGGTTTTCATGTTAGTGCTGGAATTCATTTTATTCTCGAACGAATGGCCTTGGCGTTCATGGCGACAACTACCTGATTCTAAGAAACGCTTATTAGTAGGCATTGTTATTGTAATTGCCATTGTCGGCCTATTATGGGCAATAAATTATGCCCTGCCAGGATACGGAACGCGTAACTTTACCATGCTTGAACGCGTGCTCACCGAGCCGAGGGTGCTGTTTTTTTACCTGTCTCTGATTCTGGTACCGCGGATTGACCAATTTGGCTTACAGCATGACGACATATCTCTATCTACATCATTTCTGACGCCATGGAACACCTTACCGTCCATCGTTGGTCTTTCAGCCTTGTTTATAATTGGGATAATCAGCGGCAGGAAACGCCCCCTGCTAAGCCTCGGGATACTATGGTTCTTCGCTGCTCACCTGCTGGAATCAACATTTATTAGTCTGGAGATTGCCCACGAACACCGCAATTATCTGGCCTCAATCGGTGTTTTCCTCGTTATTTTGCATTTTCTCGATTGGGGGTCCAGCCGGCTCGGGTACAAAAAACTGTGGTGGGTTCTGCCTTTGCTTGCGCTGTTTTATGGAGGCACGACATACTTGCGCGCCTATCAATGGTCAAGCTACACCAGCTTGTACACCTACGAGGCGCTGCATCATCCTAACTCGGCAATCGCCCAGTTGGGGGTCGGAATAATGCTCTCCGAATATGGTCGTTATGAAGAGGCCGGCAAGGCCTTCCGCCGAGCCGCGGAACTGGAACCAACGGAGCCTAGCCATCTGATGTGGCTTTCCTTGAATACTGCGCGACAAGGAAAGGTCCCTGATCCGGCCCAACAGGCAAAAATTCTCAAGGTTCTGTCATCTAAACCTTTAACGGCAACTACGGTCAAGACGCTCGAATACGTTGAGGGCTGTATTCAGACCTGGTGCGCTGCCCTGCAGGTCCCTATGGAAGCGTGGCTGAGAACCATATTGAGAAGAGATAAAGCCTCTGATGACAAGTCATACTACTATTATTATCTTGGCCTCAATCTAGCGAGCCAGGGAAGAATGGACGAAGCTATCGAGTCACTACGGCTTGCGTATCAATTCGATCCCGCTTACCTCCACCCCTTATTTAAATTAGCTTCAATTTACGTAAAATCAGGTCGGATTAATGACGCAGAACGAATATTATCTGAGCTTCGCAAGGCGAATAAGGGGAATCTAAATCCGCGAGACCGAGAGATCGGGGCTGTAGCCGCGGATATCGATAAGCTAAAAAAGCGCATTCAGCACATGGGCCTAAAGAAGTCGGAGGCAGGGCAGTGAACATTAATGTAAAGAACCACCTATACTAAGGTTTACCTTATAGGCACTTCTAAAAATAGAAAATCCCTTCCCCCTTGAGGGGGAAGGTTAGGATGGGGCGATAGAAAGCAACGTGTTAACCTTGATTGATCCCCCTCCCCCTCACCCCCTCCCGCAGGGAGGGGGAATTAATAGAAGTGCCCTTACGTTGGCGGCGCTCGGAATTGCGGTCATCACCATTTATAATCCAGGTCTACGATGAACGACCTCTCGATCATAATCCCGGCAAAGAATGAAACGGCCGGCCTAGCGAAGACCCTGCCACTACTTCGGCGACAACAGCCTGATGCCGAGATAATCGTTGTCAATGACGGTTCAACGGATGACAGCGTGAGCATCTGCGAAAAGCACAAGATCAAGGTCGTATCTCATCCGTACAGCATGGGAAATGGCGCGGCGGTAAAGATCGGGGCCCGCATCGCGCGCGGTGACATATTGGTTTTCCTGGATGGGGATGGACAGCATGACCCCGACGACATTCCTAAGCTGCTATCAAAACTGGACGAAGGTTATGACATGATTATTGGCGCCCGCCACGCCAGCACCCATGCGAACATTGGTAGATGGTGCGCAAATAGCCTATATAACCAGCTAGCGAGCTGGATCGTGGGACAGAAAATCGATGATCTCACGTCGGGTTTTCGTGCCGTTAAAGCGGACAAATTCAGAGAGTTCTTATATCTGCTTCCCAATGGGTTCTCCTACCCTACCACCATCACAATGGCGTTTTTCCGGGCTGGCTACCCGGTTGGCTATGTCCCTATTCAAGTCGGCGCACGAGTCGGAAAAAGCCACATCAACCCGATTCGAGATGGGATACGTTTCCTATTAATCATTTTCAGGGTCGGAACGCTGTATTCGCCTCTCAAGATTTTCGTTCCAATCAGTTTCGCCTTTTTTGCCACCGGTCTGGGTTATTACGCGTATACGTTTGCCTCATTTGGCCGTTTCACGAACATGAGCGCGTTATTATTTATAACCTCAGTCTTAGTATTCCTCATCGGCCTAGTATCGGAACAGATCACGAACCTTCTGTACAGCAAACTAAAATAAACGCCATCTTGGAACTCTGATGACGTTTGCTTGTATTCTCCGAAGTTGAATAGGGAAATAATTTGACTTACCTAGCATTATTGGAGCCAATATGAACCCTGACTTGCACGCGTTCTCGTTTGGCAAGAACTGGAGAAACTTTGTATCAGTATTGAATGAAGAGCATATTTACCAAGCCCAGGATTCGCTAAGAACCATGCTGCGAAAGGATCGCCTTGACGGATTGAGGTTCTTGGACGCAGGCTGCGGAAGCGGTCTTTTTTCTCTGGCAGCACTCAGGTTAGAAGCCAGAGAAGTGGTGAGTTTTGATAGTGACTCTGAGAGCCTACAGTGTGCCCACTACCTTAATGAAAAGTATGGGCCTTTGCCACAATGGAAAATCGCCCAAGGATCGGTCTTGGATAGGAATTGGCTTACTAGCCTTGGGAAATTCGACGTGGTGTACTCTTGGGGTGTACTGCATCATACAGGTGATTTGTGGCAAGCGCTGGACAACATCATCATACCGGTTTCACCAAAGGGTACTTTGTTCATTAGCATTTACAACGATCAAGGGATAATCTCGAAATTCTGGAAAACAGTAAAGAGAATTTACAACCGGTCACCCAAAGCTATTGGTTTGCTTATGGCTACGTGCTGGTATATCGTCGTCATCATAAACAAAATTATCCTCGGTGTCGCACGCATGCAGTCGCCACGGGTGTGGTTCCAAAGTGCGGGCATGCGCGGGATGAATATCTGGTATGATGCGGTGGATTGGGTGGGCGGCTATCCCTTCGAGACAGCCCGGTCAGAGGATGTCTTCCGCTTTTACCGGGATCGTGGATTTGCTCTTGTGGAAATGATCTTGAAAAAAGGGAGCGGTTGCAACGAATATGTATTCACGCGCAATGCGGGAAAGTGAGTCCCACCACAGCTCTTCTCAGTAAACAATCCGGTTGAATTCCGCGCATCTCAGCTTCACCAATTTCGGGACGTTGATAGCAGGATTTAGCCAGAATACAAGAGTCCTTGCAAAACCTGTTCCATTCTTTGGGTCAATAGTCCTAAATAAAAATGATTCACGATTGGTAGGTAACAGCTAATATCATGTGTGGCTTGGTCTTCCTTTATCAAACGGGCGCGACTGAAGCCGGGCTGAAACAGAAAGTCAAGAAAGCCTTGCATGATATTGCGCATCGGGGCCCAGATGATGAGGGCATCTTATGTGTCTCACCAGCGATTAGCGGTCATCGGCGCTTGTCGATTATCGATTTAACCGGTAGTCCGCAACCGCTAACGGATTTGTCTGGGCGTTACATACTGACTTATAACGGTGAAGTTTATAACTACAAGGAATTGCGAGAAAGGCTGGCAGGCCGCTGGAATTTCCTAACCAACGGCGATACCGAGGTGGTTTTGGCGGGGCTGGTGATTCATGGCGCCGATTTTTTCGACGAAATGGAGGGCATGTGGGCCCTGTCTTTATGGGATAATCTAGAAAAGCGACTTTTGCTCGCTCGTGACCGTATGGGCAAGAAACCGCTGTATTATCAGGTCACCTCATCGGGGTTTGCCTGTGCATCCGAGTTGCGCGCGCTGGAACAACTCATTGGCGAGGTCTGGGAGGAGGATTCCAACAGTACCGCGGACTATCTGCGCTACGGGTTCTACCTGCCTGGTACCACGGCCTATTGTGGGGTACGGGAGGTGTTGCCGGGCCATATTTTGGAATGGTCTCCTGGCCGTGAGCCGTTGTCCGAACCCTATTGGGCTCTGCCCATGAGTGGCTTTTCCGGGACACGACGTCAGG
>BTQB01000171.1:0-5696 GCA_036985655.1 Anaerolineae bacterium
CCTGGCCCAATTTCTCAATCTGGCTGAAATCGGGTAATTCCTGGGTGAAATACTCAAACGCTGCAGCGGTCGCTGTCAATACGCTTATGAATAACAGCCCCAACCCCGCTCCAAACAGCAGCAGCAATACAATCGCACCCCGGACAATTATCCGGCCTGTTCTTCCTGCCCTTCTTTTTCGAATATATCGCTTGCGGATAATTCTCGCGCTGCTTGGCATGGGGCTGATTGTCCTCACAATGAATGACCATGGCAAACATAATAATGAAATATTAAAGGGAGTTTTTAACTTAGTGAGATTGTTTTGATTGAAAATGAGGTCATTAACCATAAATGGCGTGAAAATTGCCCAAATTGTATTGACTTCAGATTCAAGACCCTTCACAATTAGGGTGAAAGTACCAAAGTACTATTACTTAAGTACTATCAATCAGAAGAGGCTCTGATAAGGAGAAAAAGATATCGAATAAATAAGCACAGAAATAAATCTGTTAAATGCGAGAGAGCAAATATGAAATCATTTAAAATGTCTTATTGGATAATTCTCTTCCTCGCACCAAAACGAAAGATCATCCAGTCAATCATCCCATTAATTCTTGGAATTATTCTTATTTCCCTCGTTATGGTGGTGGGCTCAGCCGGGGCAGAGGTCGACGGATTAGACATACAAATAAACGGGCTCTATTGGGCCGATGACGATTATAAAGATTATGCTTTTATATCGGAATCGGCGCCCGACGGGCGCGGCTTTTTGTATGCGAATAATATAGGGCCTAACACCGTCTATGCCTTGGCTCGTATTAGTTATACGGTCAATGACAACGCCTTTAGCAATGACAAGAGCTATACCGGCAGCGTCTGGTGGAATCCAAAACACCCATTATCAAGGCTGATTCAATCCGACCATCTAGCTATGTTCTTGGAATGTGATACGGCCGATGGCCCCCATACATTTGAGTGGGTGCAAGATCTGGTTTATGATGCTGATCCCGGCCCCGGTTATGAGTGGCGCTCAGACGTGGAAGGGCCAAATGGCTCGGCTGTTTCTTCTTCGACCGGCGGCGTTATTCCGGCCAGTGGCATCGTTATTACTTCCCACAGCTCCACTGAATATAACCTGGAAAACAGCTCTTGGGCGGCCGGTCAGGAGGCCATGAGCCCAGGTAATCCAGGTTTATGGACATCATTGGATCTGGCTCCATTGGGTACCATCTCAACTACAGATCCCTTGACCGATGTGACAGCCATTACTGGTATTCATGAGGATTATCCGTTCTTCAGAAGTACTGGTGCTGCTCCAGGCGACCTCTGGGAGTGGGAAATCAGCTATGAAATGGCCCTTGATGTGAGTTACTGCGAACCGGGCAGCGTCCGGATCGGTACAAGCAGCGCTCACAATTCACCGCCAAAAGATGGTGTAGAGGATATCGAAATACCCACTGCCATCTCCTTAAATTCAATCACTGCGGCCGCAACAAATGATTGGGCTCTCTTTGCAGCAGCAGGATTCGGCTTTCTGATGATCACAACTGGCGTTGCTCTAAGAGTTAACCGGCGGCGTCAGGTATAGCGTTCATAACTTGCTCTCGAAAGAGTCAACATGAGCTAGAGATCACCGAGGTTGAACGAATATCTGTAGATTAACAGTTCAATTTGCCGAAGAGAGTATAGATTCAAGATAAAAAAACTCACCCTCCTCTATCTATTCCGGAGGAGTTCTCGTGCGCCGCGGCGCACCACGATGGATGAAAATGACGATATTCGCAGAATCATGCCAATTCTAATCCGTGAAATCTGTGTCAATCTGTGTCCTATTTTCGAAGTAGGGTGAGTTTTATTTTTACCTATATCTTTGTTGATCGTTCGATCAGTTGCCTTTGCTCATAATCGGCCAATACCACATATAGCCTGGTTTCGACTCCACAAGCAAAGTGTAATCGGCTTCATCCGTACAGCCGAATTTTGTATTACCAAGTCCTGGGCTTATGCTCAGGTAGTAGCGGCCTGGAGGTACCTCCGACCGGATAATTCGCCCTCCATCTGTGACCCATGAAATACCCCCGCCGTGACTCGAACACGGGCCTTCGGCTTCGGAGGCCGACACTCTATCCTCTGAGCTACGGGGGCTGTCTAAAGAGAAATTCTGCCATAGGGGGGGGGAACTGTCAAACCATCCCTGGTTTTACTGATAAAACTCAGATAACATCGATATCACAGGTTTTTCTCTAGACCAACTTCGCGACTTGGCGTCTTTGCGCGAGATTTTTTTTGGCGGACTCACCACTGGATTTTTAGCTGTCCTCAATTTCGATCTTAGCTCCATTTAGATCGTCTTCTGACGAAGGTATTCGGCCGAACAATTCACTTATTTCGGCTAATCTAGCAGCTACTTCGCCAGTTAATGCTGACTCCTTTAATCGCCAGGTCCACCAGCCGCCGCTCTTTCCCGGGTAGTTCATTCGGGCAGCATTATCAAGTTTCAAAAGGTCTTGTACCGGGACTACAGCCATATCGGCCACGGATGCATAGGCCAGGCGAATCATATCCCAGGCTACATCGCTGCCGTCCCGGGCAACATATCTTCTCAGGTGATCCTTCTCCTCGGGGGATGCGTTCAGATACCAGCCTGTTGTCGTTTCATTGTCGTGAGTGCCGGTATAAACCACTGAGTTCCTTCCGTAATTGTGGGGTAAGAAGCTGCTGTTTCGCTCACCGCCAAAGGCAAATTGTAATATTTTCATCCCTGGGAACTCGAAACGATCTCTCAAGGCCACAACCTCTGGCGTTATCACACCCAAATCCTCAGCGACAATCGGTAGTTCTCCGAGCGCTTCCTGCATCGCTTCAAAGAACCTGGCCCCAGGTCCTTTAACCCAGCGGCCTTTTTCGGCCGTTGGTTCCACCGACGGGATCTCCCAGTAGGCGTCGAATCCCCTAAAATGATCGATACGTACAATATCGACCGTCGCGAAGGTCATGGCGAGCCTATCCACCCACCAGGCGTATCCGTTTTTGTCCATCACATCCCAACGATACAGCGGGTTTCCCCACCTCTGGCCTGTCTCGCTAAAATAGTCCGGGGGAACGCCAGCAACTACCGTTGGTTCCCCCATTTCATCCAAATAAAAAAGATGGGGATTTGCCCAGACATCGGCGCTGTCGAAGGCCACAAAAATGGGCACATCGCCGATGATTTGTATTCCTCTTTCGTTGGCATACTTTTTTAAAGGCAGCCACTGTTCAAAGAACAGAAATTGGTAATATTTATTCTTTTCGATCTCTTGACTGAGTTTGCCAGACCATTCCTTAAGCGCCCCTGGAGCCCTCATGGCTAAGGGCCTCGGCCAGCTGTTCCAAATGCCGCCATCTACTTCACGGAAATGCCGCTTCAGGGCCATAAAAATGGCAAAATCGTCAAGCCAACCTGCATTTTTTTCTTTAAATCGATCAAATTTCACTTTCTTCTTTGGCAAATCCCCTGCGCTGAAAAGCTCAAAAGACAACTTCAGCAGCTCCTCCTTATAATTTATCACCCAACCAAAATCAACCTTTTCTTCAGGGAATTTTGGAGGCGATTCGACAGTGCTCGCCGGCAAAAGCCCAGATTTCACCAGGATATCTAGACTGATGAGCAGGGGATTTCCGGCAAAAGCGGAGAAAGACTGGTAGGGCGAATCACCATATCCCGTCGGCCCCAGCGGCAGCAGCTGCCACAATGATTGCCTGCTCTTGATAAGGAAATCAACAAATCTGTAAGCGCCTTCGCCGAGATCTCCAATACCGTATGGGCTGGGGAAAGAGGTGGGATGAGCCAGAACTCCGGCCGTTCGTGGAAAACGCATCAGGTTTTCTTCCTTAATTAACGCGATTTGACAACATTAAATTTTTAAGACATTAAGAGCGATTCGATATGCTACAGGAATGTATTATTTTGCGATCTATTTCTCAACTGTGGGCGGGTTTTTCATGTGGCTGCTGAATTGAATTGATCGCTAAAACATGTGGCAAATGATTATCAGGTCTTGCTGGTGGCCAATGCCCACTCATAAAGTTGTTGGTATCCTTGAGCAGATTTTTTCCAGGAAAAATCACTTTGTAGGCCATTTATTTGCATTTGTCGCCAGGAGGGAGGATCAACATTATATGTCCAAATGGCCCTTTGAATAGCTTTCCAAAATGCACCCGCGTCAAAATCATAAAATGTATAGCCGGTTATTCCATCCTGGACTGTATCTGCGAGTCCACCGGTCGCTCGAACGATTGGAACGCTTCCATAACGCATGGCCAGCATCTGGCCAAGACCGCAAGGTTCGAACAATGACGGCATTAGAAAAATGTCACTTCCCGCATAGATTTGAGGCGCCAGTCCAGGATTGTACTCAAGATACGCTGTCATTTTTTCCCGGTGGTAATTGGCCAGTCGCCTGAACATCTGTTCATATTCATATGAGCCTGTCCCCAACACGATGAACTGAGCTTCTCCTGCGTAACCGTTCATTAGCAGGTGGATCACGTGACCGATAATATCTAATCCTTTCTGCCAATCCAGGCGAGAAATCATGGCTAATAAGGGGATATCAGCTCTCTGGGGCAGTCCTGCCTTGGCCTGCAGGGCTGCCTTATTTGCGGCCCGGTTTTCCAGGTGGTCCACATCAAAAAAGCTAACAAGTCTCGAGTCATTGGCGGGATCCCACACTTTTGTATCAATGCCGTTAAGAATCCCATGAACATCATTTGCCCGGTATCTGAGCAAACCATCGAGACCAAATCCACCCTCCTTTGTCATGATCTCGCGGGCATAAGTCGGGCTGACCGTGTTAATTACCGTGGCGTGATAAATACCCCTGGCCATCAGATTTACTTCGCCGTAGGCTTCTTCATACAAGGAATGTGTCAAGATCCCTAAATAATCAAATAGCTGCCATTCGGTGCGTCCCTGGTGGATCAGATTGTGGATTGAGAAGAGCGACGGTATTCCCTGGAAGAATTCATCGGCGCCTCCAGCTGTCGCTAACCAGGCAACGGCCGGCGCTGTATGCCAATCATTTGCATGGACCAGGTCCGGCCGCCAGCCTAATGCCTGGCACAGTGACAGCGCCGCCCGGCTGAAGATGGCAAAGCGATATGGATCATCATCGTAACCGTAGATTTCAGGCCGGTTAAATTGGTAGCCTTCGGCTATGAAATATATGGGAACATCGCTGCCTGGAAGCCGTCCTTCGAAAACGCCTGTGGCCATGGTCCCTTTTCCCACAGGAACGAGCAGTTGGCCGGGTAGGATATTTAGCTTGTATCTACCATCATCCAGGCTCTCTTCAACGGACCGGTAGGCAGGCATTACGACTCTAACATCATGGCCTAATTCCTTCAGAGCGATGGGCAGAGAGCCGCCGACATCGCCTAATCCTCCTCGTTTTGCATAAGGAGCGACTTCTGCACTGATAAATAGGACCTTATAACTATCACTCATGGTCGGGCTTCGATTTCCTTTAGGTTGCTCTCTGCGATTTTTCATATGGCACGAATAGAGTAATTGTCCTAGAACGTTAGCCTTTAATCAAATGATGTCGCTGGTTGCCGGTGCTTATCCCTGATGTAAAATAACAGCTATTGTCGTTGGAGGACCGATGGCCTTTCGCCGAATGCTGCCGCTCATCATCTTAAACATAATCGTCTCCGCAGTTGTTGTTTTGGCC
>BTQB01000172.1:0-5690 GCA_036985655.1 Anaerolineae bacterium
CCTGGTGCTGGTTGCCACCAACGCAAAGTTGGATAAGGTAAGTGCTAATAAACTGGCCCAGCGGGCTCATGATGGCATAGCCATAAGCGTCCGGCCAGCCCATACTACCCACGATGGCGACAGTGCCTTCGCGCTGGCAACAGGAAGTGTAGAAGCGCCCTTTGATCTGGCAGCAAACGCGGCTGTTGAAGTTGTCTCAAGATCAATTCAAAACGCGGTGCTGCATGCCAATACAGTAGGCCCCTTTATCGGTCTGGCCGGTTAAAAGGATAAACTATTTAATTGATTGTAGAATTGTCGTTGTTTAATTAATACTGACTCTATAATACAAATTTATTGTTGAAGAACTGAAAAATCGGGATTAATAAATTGGTAGAAGAGAACCTTAGACCTATCGTAGCAGTTTTTGGAGCCCATACACCTGAACCGGGCAGCCCTGCATACAGGGAGGCGGCCGAAGTAGGCGCGCTCTTAGCCAGGGCAGGTTTTACTGTCAGCAATGGTGGTTACAGCGGGACCATGGCGGCCGTGAGTGAAGGCGCCAGCGGGGAAGGGGGCAAGGTTATTGGTGTGACGAGTGTCCAGATTGAAAGTTACCGGAGCGCTAGCATCAATCCCTGGGTAACCAAGGAAATTATTTATAAATCGCTTCAAGAAAGGATCTTTCACCTGGTCCGAGAAAATGACGCGATGATCGTGCTCCCAGGCGGGATCGGGACATTAACAGAGCTGGCATTTGCCTGGAACCTCATGCAGGTGAGCGAGCTTCCCTATCGGCCGCTGGTGCTCATGGGTGAAATGTGGCGGGAGACGCTGGCGGCCTTTGTCCAACCCGAATATGTTGCCCTTGAGAATCAGGAAATGATTCATTTTGCCGATACGCCAAAAGAGGCGGTGGAGATTGTTAGCCAATGGATTCAAAGGAAACCGTAGTTTTCCTGAAGCTTGGGGGATCACTCATAACCGACAAGGGGGGCGTTGAAAAGGTACGCCTTTCCGTGTTGGATCGCCTGTCGAAAGAGATAGCGGCCGCATTAAAGGATCAGCCAGGATTAAAAATGGTGATCGGTCATGGCAGCGGTTCCTTCGGGCATGTTGCCGCTGACAAACATGGCACTCGCCAGGGAGTCCATGACCGGGAAGGATGGATAGGCTTGGCCGAGGTGAGTTCGGCCGCTGCCCGCCTTAACCAGATAGTGCGGCAAGCCCTCTTAAAGGAAGGCATACCAGCCCTTACAATTCAGCCCTCTGCATCGGCCATGTGTCTGGATGGACCGATAATCACGATGGAAACAAGAACAATACGTAAGGCGATAAAAGCTGGCCTTATTCCTTTGATTTATGGCGACGTGGCCTTTGACGAAGTTCGTGGAGGAACAATCATTTCCACTGAGGAGATATTCACCTTCTTAACTCCTTTTTTTAAGCCTGGTCGAATTCTTTTAGCCGGGGAGACGCCAGGTGTTTTTGACCGCGAGAACCGCGTAATTCCACTAATAAACAGCGAAAACATCGACAACTATCGCGGGGTCCTTAGTGGATCTGGGGGGACTGACGTGACCGGGGGGATGTTGACCAAGGTCCAGTCCATGCTAAACCTGGCTGAAATGGAGCAGGGTCTATCCATCGTAATTTTCTCTGGAATGGTGGAGGGTGCCTTGACAAGGCTTATTGGCGGAAAACAAATTGACGAGATGACCCTCATAAAGGCCTAAATAGCAGCTAATTAGGCGGCTGCTTACCTTTCCTCAGGATAGAAAAGCAGTTTTGATTTACCCCGCACGGCATCCCAAACATCACCTAAACTATCGGCCAGGGCAACTGGCTTTTGAAGGTTGTTGGCCAGCTCCACCGGCGATCTATCATCCAGGGAGATGAGGTCCGGGTGGTCGAAAATGACCCTTGGCAATATTAGCAATTCCCCGATTGCTTTGTCGCTGATATAAGAAAGAATATCCTCAACCATTAATAGACCAGCGACAGTTATTGAATCACCCAGCCGCTGGTTGATGACGGGCAAGACGTTTAGCCAAATTCCCGCTATCTCGCCGAATTCCTTAGCGCTTTTCCCCAGCGTGGGGGCAAACAACGTGCCTGATATCAAAGTGATATTTTCCCATTTCAGCCGCTCTTTCACATGAGACCCGGAATTGATATCCTTGATTATTTCGTCTTTCAGGTCTTTCCACTCATCCAAGAAAGATCTGACCATCCCAAGGCCATTCTCCTCTAACTGGAGCCCATCATATTCACTCATCTCTGGGATCTCGGAGCCCGCGACCAGATACCATTCATCAGTCAAGTGAACAAAGTTTAATCCTATTTCACTTTGAAATTCAAATTGGAAGGAATGTATAAGACCTGTCATCGCGCGAGCTTCAGCTTGTGTGTGGGAACGCATCTTGTATTTATGATGGCGGGTGAGCCCGACGGGGACGACAGAAACCGATTTCACAGCCGGCCATAATTTTCTTAGCTCGCTTATCGACTGCTCCAACCAACGACCGTCATTAAATTCTGGAACAATAACGAGCTGGGTGTGAACTTCGATTCCCATTCTTGCCAGCCGGCTTAGCTGTTCCACGATATCAGGCGCCTGAGGATTTCGCAGAAACTGGCGTCGCAGCGACAAATCAGTAGCGTGAACTGAGATGTAAAGGGGTGAAAGCCGCATATGCTCAATCCGCCACCAATCATAGTCGCTCAAATTAGTTAGGGTGACATAATGTCCAAACAGGAAAGAATAACGGTAGTCATCGTCCTTTATATATAGTGTGCGCCGGAACCTGGGCGCCATCTGAAGGACGAAGCAGAATTCGCAAAGATTGTTGCAGCGCCGTATATCGGTATCAAAGGTAGGGTGGGAAAATTCAAGTCCGAGAGTCTGTCCGTAAGCCCGTTCTCCGCGGTAGGTGAGCAGCTCACCATCACGACGAACTGTCAACTGTAGAGTACTTTCAGCGCTGTAAAATTGAACATCTATAACATCTTCTACTAGATGTTCATTGATGGCCAGCAGCTCATCACCTGCCTGAACCCCTAAAGCGTGTCCAGCACTCCCGGGATCCACGCTTGAAATCCGGCCGCCAGCCTGATCGGCCAGCTCAACTTCAGTGAAATAGGTCATTTGGATGAAAGAATATTAAAATGGACGATTTTTTATGGCTGAAGTTTGGTGTGGAAGATTGCCAGGTCGAGGATTCGATCGATTACCTGGACCTGATTTAAACCGGTGGTATCGATATGGACCGCATCATCGGCCGCTATCATCGGGGAGTATTTACGAGAACCATCGATGTTATCTCTCCTTATGATGTCTTCCAGTATTTCCTCATAAGTTAGTCGAACACCGTTCTTCTGTTCCAGCCATCGTCTCCTGGCTCTCTCTTCAGGCGAGGCGACGATATACAATTTTAACGGCGCTTCCGGCAAAACAACGGTGCCAATATCACGACCCACAACAACAACCTTTCCTCGTTGAGCCAATAAGCGCTGCTTTTCGACCAGGATAATTCGAACTTCTTTGTAAGATGAAATCAGGGATACATGGCTGTCAACGTCGCTCCTTCTAATTTCCCAGGTGACATCTTTTCCGTTTAAGTAAACCGAATAAAGCCGGCCGTCGCTATTCGTTGGAGGATATTCAAGGTCGATCTCGATATTTTTCGTGACGTTGACAACACTGGGCTCATCCCCAGGATCGATGTTCTGTTCAAGAACTGCCAGGGTTACAGCTCGATACATACAGCCGGTGTCAAGAAAAGCATAATCCAACCTGTCTGCTAACATCCGGCCGATGGTTGACTTGCCTGAGGCGGCCGGTCCATCGATGGCGATCGGATTGGGTATATTGGGCATATTATGCTTATTCATTAATCACTTCATTTGTCAAATTTTCAGATTTTTCTGGAAAGGCTGCCCTTTTTAATGATTTGACTTCATTCTCGGTCAAGTATCTCCATTTTCCTTCAGGCAAATCGCCCAGCTTGATTGGACCAATTTTTTCTCTAATAAGGGAAACTACAGGATAACCTAATTGAGCGGCAGTACGCCTGATCTGCCTCTTACGTCCTTCCCTCATAATAATCTGCAAATGTGTCAAGCCCTTCTTCCGCCGGTGAACTTTTATCTCAACCGGCGCTGTTTTACGGCCGTCAAGCCAGATCCCTGAACGCCATTTTATTATCGCCTCGTCTGGCATTTCACCTTCAACTGCTACTCTATAAGACTTGCTATGTTCGTACCGTGGATGAGTCAGTTTGTGGGTCAATTCGCCGTCATTGGTTAAAAGGATGAGGCCCTGGCTGTTCTTATCTAACCGGCCGACCGGATATAAGTGGCCGGGTAAACCAACAATATCAATGACGGTTGGACGACCCTGGTTTAATTCATCAACCGTTGAGGATATGATCCCTCTGGGTTTATTGAGAATAATATAGATATTATCCTGCAGTTGAATACGCTTACCATCAACTTCAATCTGCTCGAGGATGGGATCAACTCTTTGGCCCAACCTGGCTACCGCGCCATCCACGCTAACTTTTCCCGACTTAATCAATACCTCACAAGATCTCCTGGAACCGAAACCGGCTCGAGCTAAGACCTTCTGTAAGCGCTCTGGCATATCGAATGCTCACGATCTAATACCATTAAATTATTCGATTATTCCTCTTCCTCGGCCAGGGATGGTAATTCGTCCAAAGAAGTCAGGCCAAAATATTGGAGAAAATCCGGTGTAGTGGCGTAAAGAATCGGCCGACCTGGTGTCTCTAAACGGCCGACTTCCTCGATTAATCCAAAGCTCAACAATGTTCTTAGAGAGCTGTCTGAATTTACGCCGCGAATCTGATCGATCTGCGGCCGGGTTACTGGCTGCATGAACGCTATTATTGCCAGCACTTCTACGGCAGCCTGGCTTAGACGGGCGCTCACCTCGAGGCCCAAGAACCGTTCAACTACTGCACTGCTTTCTGGGGCTGTAGTCAGCTGGACCATGTTACCGTTCCACTGCAATCGTATTCCTTTGTCCCGATAGTCGCTATCCATGGCCCTCAACAAGGTTGCCACCGTTGATGGCGATATTTCCAGGGCCTTTGCCAGCCGGCCAGCAGATACAGGACCGCTGGCAACGAACAAAAGGCTTTCTAATTGGGCCGTTGTACTTAGCTCTGAGATCACATTGTGATCGCTGCTGTTGTATTCGTTCAAAACAGTTTCTCTTTTTCGATGCCTCTAGGCTATAATGCGAAGCGAAAATTTTCTAATTCACCCTAGTTCACATTATTACCACAGGCGATTACATTATGCTAATGAAGTCAAACAAAAATAAACATGCCGGCAATGAGATGTCGGCCATAAAAGCGCTCAATTTTGCTGATAAAAATAGACAATCGTTTCTGGAGGAACTAAAGAGTTTTTTGCGTATTCCAAGCATTGGAACCAATCCGGAGAATGAGTCCGATACAATCGCTGCTGCCCAATGGTTGGCCGGCTCAATGAAATTAGCAGGTCTTGATAATGTACAGTTAATAACGACTTCCGGTATGCCTCTTGTATACGGTGACTGGCTGCAGGCAGGACCCGATCGACCAACGATATTGATTTATGGTCATTATGATGTGCAGCCGGCCGATCCAATTGAGGAGTGGAATACACCACCTTTCGAGCCGACAGTAATCGATCAATATCTA
>BTQB01000173.1:0-5688 GCA_036985655.1 Anaerolineae bacterium
AGAATTCCGAATAGGATAGATTGAACCAGGTATGGTGGCTTTTTAAGCCTAAACTCGTCTTTGTACTCCCGGAAAATGACCGCCAATTGCAGCATACTTGGGCGTTCATGGGTGGATAAATCTCCATCTTGCGAAAGGTTGCGAATCGTTTCGTGAAAGAATTCGGTTTTCATCGCTGGTCGTGTTTGCCAGATTACCCGTCCTTCCTCGCTGCTAATATTATGCATGGCATGAGGTGTTTCCGGCGGGATAGTGAATTTTTGGCCAGGCTGGTAAAGATTTTCCTGCCCATCGATGATCGCCCGTATTGTCCCCTTTAAAACCTGAAAGCGTTCTTCCTGGCACGGATGATAGTGTTCGGGAGGAAGTTCCGAGTTGGCTGGGTAACGGGCCTCTATTTCGAGCAGTTGGCCGTTGGAAGTAGCGGCCGTTTCCTTGAATATGATTTTCCCACCTTCCGAGTCATTTAGCTCATCACCTGGTTCAGCCATCACATTCTCCCGGGTTAAGAAGTTGTGGATTATCGTTATTCATTTCCTTCATGCCCGGATCCTATTATAACAACTAATCTTTGGTCCACTCTAAGTCTAATGCCTATTCATAACCCAGAATAGTGTTAATCGCCTAAAGCACATTGGATGCGCACCAGAGACGTTTAATTCAATGGCGCATGATCAGCTCACGAAATGGCTGCAATTCAACCACAGGGTTGGCAAACAGAACTATTTAATCTCGTCGGCGTTAGCAACCATAATGGAACCCTCGATGTAAACGCCAGCGACTCTTCTGATATGATTTACTTAGGCAATCCGGCCTTAGGGGATATCCAGACCAGCGGCTCCTCTTCAGTTTCTCGAGAATAGAGGCGCTACCAATTGTTAACCTTTATTAGTTGTCTATGCCGCTGAATCCGTTAGAGATCATAATTTACGGTCAACTGCCAAAAATAAATAGATTACTTTCTCTTGCACTCGCCTATTAATCTGGTCTATGGTTGTTTCTTGCTGGCCTGTTGCCCTTCCTAAAACCCCCTCGTTGGCTGATTCAGTAAATCCTAATGGACAAATCAGGAAAATGCCGGATAATTGATACTTCGATTAAGCGCTTCCAAGTGAATAGGCGCCACCCAGCCAGAAACTTGGAGGACTAGATAGGAGATAGTGAAAGAATTGAGTAAAAAGATTTATGTTGGCAACCTTTCCTACAACACAACGGAGACGCAGGTAAAGGATTTATTTGAAGAATATGGATCCGTCCAATCTATTGCCTGGATAACTGACCGGGACACAGGTCGTTTTCGTGGCTTTGCCTTTGTGGAGATGGAAGAATCATCCGCCAATGCAGCTATTAAGTCGCTAAATAATCAATTAGTCGATGGACGCGAGCTACGGGTCAATGAAGCAAAGCCGAAGAAGGATGACAACCGGGGAAAAAGCAACCGGAATAGGGGATACGACGATCGCTGGTAATCACAGCCGAAATCCCTCAGGTATTAATTCAAAACGGCCGTTTCTGAGCAGGAACGGCCGTTTTTGTTCTTTTGTCTTACCTGGGCCCTCAAAGCCAAGAAATTTTTAAACTATCTGGCTGAATTATTTAGGTCACACTAACCATCCAGAATAGGTTGCCTTATTCCAAAAGTTACGCTGATCTCCCCCACATGAACCAGGATCTCTTATAGCGACTTTTCTCAGGGAACCGCAATATTAATTTCTTTATCTTCTATATAGGTTCACCCGGCTGATTAACTGCCTTCGACAGCCAGCCAGACCACTTTCCATCTTCATCAGCCAGGGCATCAAGCAGAGTTCTTCCAGAGATCGCCGGCTTAATTTCTTCTTCCTTCTCGTCACCGAGTCCTCTTTGCCGCAATATCTGGATTAGACGCTGCCGAGCCTCTATGGCCGAAATCCCTACACAAAGCGTCCATTCTTGAACAAGCCGGCTGCTTAAAAAGCGCCATGCTTCCCGCTCCCAATCATAGAGTCCCCTTTCACTCCACTGGCGTTCCCATAAATCTCGAACGAGCCTAGCCGTTTCCGCTGGGATATTAATCAATTTTACTTCCTCGATCTTCTTCTTTCGTTCTGGCGCGTTCGGATCCATTTCCTCGGGCAATTTGCGAAGCTCATTAATTGCCTCTTCGAATTCCTCTGGTGTAGATATAGGTCGAATCTTGCTCTCATCTAGCCCTTCAATGGGCAGCCATAATGTGCTGTTGGAAGTCTCGATTTTATAATACGTTTTTTCGCCGCCGCTAACCTGCTTTGTTTCAGTGCCCATAACTTGTCCGGCCCCGAAGTAGCAGTGCAGCAGCCAATCTCCGGTTGTGAACGTCGCCTGTTTTTCTACCATTCGTCTCTCGCTGCTAACTATGCTGCTGATGATGGCCCATTGAAACTAGGATGCCTCTATACCTATTTTAAAGAAAGTTTATATCTTCGCCTGTATAGAATTTGTCTGCAGTTCCTAGATAGACTATAGACACATTATGGCTGTAAGCAAAGATCTAGAGGTCACCACCGGTTGAACCCATGAACCTCTAGAGTAAAAGTAAGCCTAATGATCATTCAAGATCGATCAAATCTGTGTGCAATTTGTCGTTTATCAATAAACCGCTTTAATCGGCCGGTATCTGCCTTAGCGACGATCTACTGGTGAGCCGGATACACGATATTCCATTCCGGTAGCGGCCGGTCGCCAAAGGCCGCCATCACCCAATCGCTAGGTTCTGGCGCCACCTCTCTTGAAGAGGAGAGAATCATGGGGCCTTTAACCAGGCGAGTAATTTGCCAGGGACGATTGTCCTCGCCAGGAGAAGGCCATCACAGGCTCGTTTTTCGGCACCGCTAACACGTCCCGCGATACACTGATCTATACATCAAGGGCCAGCTCGATCTTATCTATTTTACATCAAAGAGCCAGGAACTCGAAAAGATCAACCAAGCCCACGAAGATTTGCCATAGGGCGAGCTTGTAAGGGAGGCCGACCACGATTAATCTAACAAAATGTGATAGGAATCAAATGCTGCCAGAAACAATGGAGCAGCCCAGCGGGAAAAAAAGTAAGCGCTCCCAATCTGGATTGCGGGGCTCATTCTTATTACCCTCTTGGCCCAATTCAAACCAGATTACCCATCTGGAGAATATCGTTTAGACCACCCGGATGATGTGTCAATTTGAATTAAGGTATAAACTATTAAAGTGAGCGGCAGCTCACACTATTTTTGCCACTTTAGATGATTACGTTCTTTCAAACGGAGGAAGGAATGAACAGTGCGGTTGAAGTCTCCCACCTTGCCAAACGGTTTGGTGAGACCCAGGCTGTTGCCGATGTCACTTTCGATGTCAGCAAGGGTGAGATCTTTGGATTGCTTGGGCCAAACGGAGCCGGAAAGACCACGACTATACGCCTGATACTCGATATATTTAAGCCTGATTCCGGGACAGTTTCCGTCCTTGGCGGGCCAATGAGTGAAGACAAGAAAGCGCTCATCGGTTATATGCCAGAAGAACGCGGTCTGTACCAAGACATGAAACTTGAGCGCTGCCTGGTTTATCTGGCAGGCCTAAAGGGGCTTCCGACCGCTGAAGCACGGAAAAGAGCTAATGTTTACCTCGACCGTTTCGACCTGGCCCAACATAAAAACAAGAAGGTTAAAGAGTTAAGCCGAGGTATGCAGCAGAAAGCTCAGATCATTAACACCGTTATGCACCATCCAGAACTGCTTATCGTCGATGAACCCTTTAGCGGGCTTGATCCAGTTAACACCCAATTAGTCAAAGAGCTTATGGATGAACTTCGCCAAGACGGTACAACCATCATTATGTCAACACACATGATGCACCAAGTGGAGAAGTTGTGTGACAGGATTGTCTTAATTCATGAAGGACGCAACATCTTATACGGTCCGCTGAATCAAATCCAACGAGCTTACTCTGGAGACGAGGTATTAGTCCGTATCGATGGCCAGCTGCCCCAGATTCAAGGTGTCCAGGCCGTTGCCCAAAAGAACGGCACAGTCCACCTAACCCTGACCGGGGAAACGACACCCCAGCAAGTTCTGGAGCAGCTGATCCGCCAACAGGCCACCGTTGAACAGTTTGAGATCGCCACACCAACACTGGACGAGATATTCATCCGGGCAGTCCAGGGTGATGTCACGGTTTCAGGAGGCGCTTGATGTCCAAGGTTTGGCTGGTGGCGTACCACCAATTCCGGGAGGAAACATCCAAACGCAGCTTTTTGCTAATTCTTTTCATGATGCCCCTCTTTCTGACTTTTATTATCGTTTTTGGTTACCTTGTATCTCTTGCTGAAAGTGAGAAGTTAACTGTGGGCTATGTCAACCTGGCCAGCGATCTGGCCTTGCCACTCCTTAATACAGAAGAAGATAATGTAACGTTCATACTTTATAATTCTCAAGAGGCTGCCAAGAGTGGGATGGAAGATGGGCAGATCGATTCTTATTACGTCATAGGTCCCGATTACAAGGAAACACGAAAAGCAGAACTATTTTACGATGAAGAACCCCCATCCAAGGCCATGCGTCAATTCGAAGAAGCAGTTCGCATGAGCCTGGTGGCTGATCAGGCGCCAGATGTGGCCCATCGTATGCTTGAAGGTGCGACTGTAACGGTGAAAGCCACTGAGTATGGGCGAGAGTATGTCGGCGGTGGTCCAAGCTTTGGGTTATTCATCCCCATTCTCGCGGCCGCAATTTTCGCTTTTCTTATAATGACCACTTCCGGGTACATGACCTCAGTGTTAGCTGGGGAAAAAAGCAATAAGACCATTGAGATCATTGTGACTTCCATATCGGTTGGACGGATGATGGCTGGCAAAGTCGTTGGCGCCTTGGGAATAGCCTTCATGCAGCTTCTTATCTGGGTCATTTTCTTGGTGGGGGCATTCTTGGTTGGCAAAAATATTCTAGAGGTCAGCTGGCTGCAGGAAGTGGTGGTCGGCTGGCGGGATGTGATGGCTGTGATTATCGTTGCCCTTCCTGCTTACTTGTTCATGGCCTCATTAATGTCCCTTATCGGCAGTATGTTGGCCGACCCAACAGAGGCAGAACAAGTTGGACCAATGTCGATGATATTGATATTCCTTCCTATTTACCTGATAGTCGTTTTATTTAACAATCCCAATGGCACAGTTGCTCTTTTACTTACCTTCTTCCCACCAACCTCGCTGGTAACCATTGCTCTGCGAAGCCTGCTGATTGTTGTTCCCGCATGGCAGGTCGCTTTCTCGGCATTGATTTCCCTGGCTGGCGGCCTGTTTTTAGTCTGGCTGGCTGGACGTGCTTTCCGAATAAGCATGCTGAGATACGGCAAACGACTCAACCTGCGCGAGCTTTTCGAGCGAACAGGCGTCGAGGAAAGGACTGCATGATGTATTTAATTGAACCTATGAGCGGAGCAAGTGATGAATAAGACTTGGTTATTCGCCCGGACAGAGGTCAGGAACAGCCTTAGCCGCAAAACCTTCGTGTTCTTTGCCTTTGGACTGCCTATTTTAATGGGAATCGTGGCCATTGGCTTCGCCTTAATCAACCGGGACGATGGTGGACCGGAAACGGCCGATGTTTTAGTCGAATCACCTGAGCCTACCGATGTTGGTTACGTGGATCCAGGTCGCCAAATCCGATCGATGCCTGAGAATGTGCCAACTGATTGGCTCAA
>BTQB01000174.1:0-5675 GCA_036985655.1 Anaerolineae bacterium
TCCCAAACGCCGGAAGAGGATGAGGTTTCCACCGGTTCAAATGATTGGGAACCTCGTCTCTGCACCTCGAGAAACTGTCCCCATGCGCTGGTACGCAGTATGAGGTCACTGCAAAAGATAAGGATGTTGGAATCGCAGGACGGAATTGTATCCCCCGATCCATGGAGCGTAACCAGAGCCCCTGAGGCCAGGCGGCCGATGGCAACAGCGTTAATCTCCACAGACGTGTCTCGCTTGTCAAACCAGGCTGCGACCTCAATAAAATCCTGTCCGACCAGATCAGCTACTGTATTGAGCATGTGAGCGCCAGTATCAAAAAGGAAGCCGCCGCCTGAGATAGCTGGCTCCTGCCTCCATGTTCCGCCAGTCAACTGCCTCCAATTTTGCCATATAGTGGCGCTTACCGATAAGAGTTCGCCAGCTTCACCGGAACTAAGAATGCTCCGAGCTCGACGAATTGCGGGGGATAATCCACCATCAAAAGCAACAACCAAGAGCCGGTTGCTCTTGTCCCTCGCCTCGATGAGACCCTCTGCTTCAGACACATTCAGCACCATCGGTTTTTCTACAAGGACATCGAGTCCGGACTCCAGACATGCCCTGGCTTGATCATGATGCAGAGAGTGGGGGGTTACCAAAAAGGCGGCATCTAACTCCTTCGCATAGCGAGCCAGAAGGTGACCGAGGTCGGGAAGGTTTTCTGGCGCATCGCGATCCGCATCCTTGAATAAGCCAGCTGCCTTAAGAAAATTAGTTTCTGACGGCTCACAGACCACGGGGATAGATGTGTTCGGAAAATTTTCAAGAATACTCTCTAGATGATGCCGACCCATTAACCCGGTACCGACCATAACCATGCTGACGGGGAAATTAACACTTTTGTTTTTCATGTTAATCGAAGTTTATACCAGTTAATTGTGAAAAACATTTTTCAATGAATGAAATTGGACCAGACCATTTCTTTTCCCGGATCACTCCTTAGAACTGTCAAATTCAGCTTCGTTGAACCGATCAGATAACGTTAAATAAGAATCAAGAACAGGGAATTAATTATCAAGAGAACGATTATGATGTTCTCGTAGGTCGCCCGATTAACTTTAAAAGCGACCCAGCGACCGGTCCAAGCGCCGATGGGCACAAGGGGTAACAGCCAGATAAGCTGTCGCATTCGGTCTAAATCAAATAGATCTGCATAGATGTAATATGGTACTTTAATCCAGTTTAGGATCATGAAAAATAAGGCTGAAGTAGCGATAAATACAGCTGGGGTCACATTCTGCATCAGCAGGTAGATACTTACCGGCGGTCCTCCTGTATGGGCTAATGCTGATGAGAAACCAGTTACTATTCCAGCAACTAAGCCATGCCAATCATGGCTTTTGTAAGTTAACCTGCTAAGAATTCGCCGTTCCAGAAGTTTGTAGAGGGCGAAGAACAAAACAATAACCCCCAATAAGCGTCGCAAGGTCTCAGTTGGCGCGTTGGTAATAAAAAAGGTTCCAATAGTCACACCGATTAGCGTACCAGGCAACAGCAGCAAGATGAGGCGCCTGTTCCAGCGACCCCAATACAAGGCGACGGCAAACAGATCGGCGACCATAAGAACGGGCAAGATAAGGCCGATAACTTCATCGGCCGGAAGTACGAGGACCATTAAAGGTGTGGCTAAAGCGCCGGCAGTGCCCCCAAGACCGCCTTTAGACATTCCAATGACAAAGGTCACAATGGCAGCAACTACAAACAGGAGGGTATCGTTACTATCCATGGTTATCGGGGGATTTTGCTGCTATTGTTTCAACTATGGTTCGCTGGGGAGATAGGGAATTGTCTGGGGGCCCTCAGGAATGACACAGATCCGGGCTTTGGGGCCAAAATGGGATCTCAACAGCGTCACCTGGTTTACGATATCATCACATGGCTTAAATAAGGCCTTTTGGATCTGCTCGCTGCTTAGATTGTGGCTGTATACATAGACATCTGCCTGAAGTTGAATTTGGGCCTGTATCTGGACCTGCCATTGATCCTGGACTGAGAAACCAGGTTCAGCAATCATCTGCAGAATAGCTTCTGGTGAACCCGCTTCTTGGAGCAACTGGGCATATCCTCCGTGATCTGGAAGCCCATCCTCGCAAGCGGCCGCCATTATGATGGCCCCTCCCTGACATACGATCTGGCTGGCAGCGCTCATCCCTTTGACTGACTGGTAAAGATTCTGATCCAATGGGTATCCGCTGTTGGTTGTCACGACGATGTCGTAGGGTGCATCGACCCTAACCATGGCGTTCTCTTTAACAAAGGCCGCGCCTTGGGCGTGAGCAGCTAACATATCGCCCGCGAAGATCCCAGTAATCTCCTGATTGGAATTAAGGGTTACATTCAACAAGAAGCCTGGCTCCGTGGATAAGGCGACTTCTCGCATCTCTTCCCAGATTGGATTTCCCACGGTTACGCCCCAGGTTGCCATCGGATCTGCTATCATCTGCCGGCCGTGATTTGAATAGACGCTCTCGACCCCAGCCAGGGAGGGTAGAATGGCCTTGGGGCCACCACTAAAACCAGCGAAAAAATGGGGTTCGATGAAGCCGGTTAAGATCTTGAAGTCGGCTTCCAGATAAACTCGGTTCACCCGGACAGGATGTCCATGTTGGGTCTTTCCCAGGTCAACCAGGTTGGCGTCGTCATGTGGATCGTGTTGAAGGCAGCGGTAATTGTCAACCACGAAATCACCTAACAACGTTCGGAGCTCATTTTCAGACTGGGGACGGTGAGTGCCTAATCCGTTTAAGAGAGTGATATCCCTGCGCTCAATTCCGGCCTTCTCTAATTCACCCAACAACACCGGTAAAATCCGCTCGTTAGGCGTCGCTCGGGTGATATCAGTGTGAACGATAACAACCTTGTCTCCGATATTGACATGTTCACCCAGAGGTTTCGTTCCAATCGGATTTTGCAGGCTGCTCCGAATGGCCTCTGCTTCCCTCGTTATTCCTGGGACGAATTTCGGCTCCAAAAGATCAACATCCTCCGGGAACTTCACATAAAGCCCCTTCCGGCCGTAAGCAAGTTTAATTTGCATAAAGAGAAATATATTGCGGGAAAGCAGAAAGAACCCTGGCCAACCTGCTTTCCAACTACCTCCTCCCAAAGGCGTCAATTATCTGTATAAAATTTCCTCCATGAAAGAAACAGCATGATTGCAGAGATCCTGCCACCAGAGAAGTTGTCATACCCCCACCTTCGTGAGGGCAGGCTCTACCCCTGCCTGCGCGGAGTGGAAAAAATCCCATAAATGTTAACAGCAGATGGAAACGGCGCCTTAACCGGCTTTTTAATAAGCGGTTCTTTTGGTGATTCGTCCTTATCACAGCTGGCCTAATAGAGAACCTTTTCGATTTACGATTTTTTTCTAATCCAGAACGATTGGATGGTGAGAGCTCTACGCAGTTCTCTGGGAACAATCATGCATCAAACCACGGTTTGCCACGATCATCAGTTAATATTAACTCTTGCAGAAAGCTCACCCCTTTTTCAAGCCCTTCGCGAAGAGACATCAAGCTGTCCTCGTGCTCCATGCTAAGTACATAGTCATAACCTACCAATCGCAGATTGCTAACCAGATCTTTCCAAAATTTGTGACCATGTCCATAGCCGACGGTACGGAATATCCAAGCCCGGTTAATCTCATCAGCATAGGGCTTGGTATCGAGAACGCCATTTACTCTTGTATTGAAGGGATCGATCTCAGTGTCCTTGGCATGAACGTGGAAGATAGCTTCACCCAGTTCTCGAACGGCCGCTATAGGATCTATGTTCTGCCAAAAAAGATGGCTGGGATCGAAATTTACCCCAATTTCTGGCCCAACGGCCTCTCGAAGCCGAAGCAATGTCTCGGGATTATAAACAACAAAACCAGGATGCATTTCCAGGGAGATCATGTCAACCCCATGCTCTTTGCAGAATTGAACCTCTTCCTGCCAGTAAGGAATGACTTGATCTTCCCACTGCCACTCTAAAATTCTAAGAAAGTCAGGAGGCCAGGGACAGGTAACCCAATTTGGATAGCTGCTGTTTTTGCTATCACCAGGGCAGCCGGAAAAGGTGATGACTCGGCGTACACCGATTCTCCCGGCAACTCGAACCGTGTCCCTGAAATCCTGCCGGTGAAGTTGGGCGATATCAGGGTTAGGATGGAGAGGGTTTCCGTGACAGCTAAGGGCGCTGATCTCCAACCCTCGATCGTCAACTTGCTTCTTCCAGACCTTCAGATGATTCTCGTCAGCTAAGAGTTCGGCCGGTTTGCAATAAGATTCGCCAAGCTCAGCCACGTACCCACCGGATCCTATCTCCACTGCTGTGGCTCCGGTGTTAGCAATCCAATCCAATGCCTCCTCAAAAGAGAGAAGATCCTGGAACACAAAACTAAAGACACCTACCTTCATCACGACCCTCCAATTTTACATAAAATCAGGCCTGGGGGAATCGATTGTCCCTCCAGGCCTTTTAACGCTCTGAGAATCAGTTTACATTACCCGATCACGAAACTCTCGATGGTGAACCTCGACCGGCACCTCCATTAATTCCAATATTCCCCGGGCGACATGTTCGGACAACCGGCGAAACGCCTCTTCGCCCTTTTCCTTAGTTGCTCGCAAGGGATTGCCAATGGTGCCGCTTTCGATGAATTCGTGATGATCCATCGGGAAGTTGAAATAGGTATAGCCGTCAAATTCCACGTCAGGCATACCATCTTGTTTGGCGAAAGTCCGGGGTAAGAACTCGGGGATTTGAGCTCGAGTAAATTCAGCCCGTTCCATTCTGACCAAGCCCTCGTTCCAGGCCAGATCCTGAGATGTCTCGAGTTCGCTGGCATGCCAACCTGGGGTTTCATCAGGCGGATTTTCCATCAAACCTTCTAAAATACCGTAATACCGTTCCATATATGGCTTTACGAAGCCGATAAGCGCACCAGTCTCGTAACGGAGCTGTCGAAGAACCGGGTCGATAACCTTAACATTAGAGCCGTGACCATTCATAAAAACAATACGATTGAAGCCGTGATGAATTAAGCTTCGACCTACATCGTAAATGAGGGCCAACAGGGTTGAACTTCTAATAGTAATGGTGCCCCTACCCCTACCGGGTTCGTGCATGTGTTGGGGCGAATAGCCCATCCAGACGGGCGGTGTGTGTAATACGGCTATCATCTCTGCCACCCGTCGCGACATCTCTACTGCGGTGACGGTATCGGTATAAAGAGGCAAATGTGGTCCGTGCTGCTCAAGGCTTGCCATGGGGACAATGATGAGGTCTTTTTCTTTCAAATAGGCCTCGATATCGATATAGGTCAGGTCGCCTAAATCCCAGGATAGAAATTTCTTTCTAAACTCCTTATCTCCTTCAGTAAAATGGGGCAAATCCTTAAAATCTCGGCCGCCATGGGCAATCATAATATCAACTCCTTTTCCGGACCTGAGAGTCAGGTCTCGGCCATCATGTTAATAAACAGGCCTGCAACCTCCCGTCCGAATTGAGGGGCATTTACATGCTGTTTGTAAGTGTGTAGTGGAATATCTGATCGCAGCTCACGAATTACAGTCGCTAGAAAGGCCTTATCGGCTTCTGGGTTCCAAAATGAACCATCTGGCACGTTTGGTATTGATAATCCTTCCGTAGGT
>BTQB01000175.1:0-5652 GCA_036985655.1 Anaerolineae bacterium
CGGCGCCAGCGACGAGGTAAAGCTGCATGCCGAACACACCATCATCGGAACTGAAAATGCCCTGGTTTTTCTGGAAGAGGCTATCCAAGCAGCCGGCCGCGTGCTGGCCTCCGATTCCCCGGCCGAGGCTCAATTAGCAGCCGAGACCCTCAACAGTTCGCTGGAAGCCATGTTAAACGGCATAGACGCCAACAGCGACGGCATAATCACCCCTTCACCAGGAGAGAGCGGCATCCTGATTGCCTATGAGCATGCCTTAAAGATGGGCTCCTTTGAATTTTTCAATACCCAAGAGGTAGCGTCCATTAATGAATAGCATCCTCCTTGCGTCTACAGCTCTGCAGAAGGGTTTGGTTCTCGCATGAATCTACTTGAGGTAAACCTTCTGGAACTCGCGTTCAAGGACGTTCCGCCTTGTCCTCTGCAATGCCCACAACCTACGCGAATTGGATTCATCGTAGAGCAGTACGAGTAAACTTGAGCTGAGGATATGGCTATCTTACTACTGGGCATCAAAGCTGAAGTCGAAGCCGTTCAACAAGAGCAGCTGATACATTCTGTGCGATTTTAAGTTACAGATCGATGGTACGGGAGCATGATGTATCAATGTCAATGACGCCGTTTACGATACCTTTGTTGGCAATCCCTTTGTGCCGTTGACAAATGGAGGGCAGCTTGAACAGTTACCAATACTTTTCATATGTTCGAGCCTCTGTTAAGAAGCGATCACTTGCAATATTGAGAATGATTGAGCATTGATGTTACTTTAATTGGCCAACCTCATTTTTATTTTTAGGAGAGTGAAGCAAATATGACAGCCGTAAAGCAATCACAAGTCAAAGATTTCATGACGGTGCGTACGGCTCGGATACGTTACAACTCCAACATTCGGTACGCAGCGGAGATTGTGGCTTTATCACACGTGAGCGACCTAATGGTCATCGATGATGATGATAATTTCCGAGGTGTTCTTTCCGAAGGTGATATCCTCCGCACAGCCATGCCCGATATCGATGAGATTTTGGAGGAGGGAGGTTCATTGGATGATGCCTATGATATCTTTCTGAGTAAAGGCCAAGGGTTGTCCGACCGGCCAATCGCTCCCCTTGTTATCGAAGAACCAATTATCGTCGATCCCGACGATCATGTGGCCAAGGCCGCTACTGTTCTGTTGAACAGACAAATTCGGCTGTTACCTGTTGTTAAGGATAGTAAGCTGGTTGGCACAGTCTCCCGGGCCGATGTATGTCGAGCCATTGTGGACATATTGTAGACTAACTACACAAAGAAACAGGAGTTTTTTGTTATGACTGGGTTTGAAACCACCCTTGGAGAAGATCGCCCTCCAGCTAACTTGATTTTTGAAAAAGGGGAAATGGGCGGCATATCGACTCCTGTATCCAAACACCAGGTCGTTATTGGTCGCGATATAAGTGTTGTGGACGTTGTTGTGAAAGATCGCTTGGCTTCCCGACGCCATGCCCGCATCAGTTGGATGGCCATTGAGTATGTTATTGAGGACCTGGATAGCAGCAACGGCACCATTCTGAACGGCAAGCTGCTTACCAAGATGCATCGGCTCAAGTCGGGTGACCGGATTAGCATTGGGAAAAGCACTCTGCTATTTCAAATAGCAGGCGATGAAGCGCCTGCCGAGTTAATGATCGACCAAACCATGGTCGCAGCACGGCCGCGGCCAAGAGATCTGGATATGGTGCCCTCGCGGATGATCTTGGATACTGCTGCGCAAGCCAACCAGCGTCTTGGTCATGAGAATCTAGGCTTTTTATCGGAGACGTATGGCTTCTTACCCACCTCTCCCCCACCCCTTAAATTGCCCCCTGGCTACGAGGTCTGGGATGAAATAGCCAAACGCATGCCTGAACTCTGGCGCACCATTAGGGTTCGGCAGACGCTGCTGGATTTGCCTGTTTTAAGCGCCAGCAAAGAAGATCTGCCGGATGAATATTTGCTGCGTGCGTCGGTAATTATCAGTATATTTGCGCACTCTTATCACCGCATCTCGGCCGAGCCGCCTGAAAGGCCTATGCCCGAAGGAGTCCAACTTCCCTGGGAACAAATTACCCGCCGGCTTGACCGGCTCGCGCCGCATCTCTCCTATATTGATCTGATCCTATATAACTGGAAATTGGTTGATCCAAATCTGGAGGATCCATTTCGGATCGAAAACCTGGAGCTTTTAGTTTCTACAGTCGATAATCAGGAAGAAAAGATCTTATACCTGATGCAGGTAGAAGCCCACTACGAAATTGGCCCGATCATCGGAGCAGTAGTCCGAGCCCAGGAAGCTGTCCATCAGGATGATATTGAATCGTTAAAAAGGGAATTGATTTTTATCACCGACGGTATTCAGCACTTTGGTAACAAAACCTTTATGGCCCTTAACCCTAACCCCCATAGCGACACATATGTCGACCCGGTAGTATGGGCCAAAACGGTGGCCCCTTTTGCTGTGCCCATTACCGAAGGTACAGTCGGTCCAAGCGGTGTTTCGGCCCCCGCTTTTCATATGCTGGATACATTCTTTAGCCGCCATCACTACGATACGCACCTGGGCAAAGAAATGATCCATATGCGAGATTGGTACCCAAAACATTGGCAAGATTTTTTCGAAGCCCTCTGCGAAATTTCTGTGGCCGAGTATGTAGAAAAGCGCGGCGATCCCATTCTCAGTGGCATTTACAAAGAAGCGGCCATGGTTTATGCCGGTGAAAGCGGCTTCCTGAGCCAGCACAAGATAAAAGCATACGGTTATCTGGATCTTGCCTTTAAGGTCGGCCGCAGCGTGACTATTGGCGGCTTTAGTGGTTTGTTCAAAGACCGGGTCTGGGACCTTGCCGTTGACGAGTTAACGTATTCTCAGGAAGAGCGTGAGAATGATTTCCCTGAACCCAGCCATTATGCTCCGATCAAGAAAATTGAACTGACTAATGCCGAAGGTGATACCACAAGATGGGTAAAAAGTGTTGTCTTTGATGTGTCGAAAACCGGGATACGCTATTTACCCGGCGACCGCTGTGCCATATTACCTGAAAATAGCGATGACATGGTTGATAAAACCCTGGTTGCCCTCAAAGCCAAAGGCTACGAGAAAATTAACCTGACTGCCGCCTGGCGCGAAGCCGTCAATTTACGATACGGCTATGAGGAGCTGACTACGCTACCCTTACGGACTTTGCTTAAGTTTGGTCGAATCAGGCCAGTCGAGCGTGAGGTTGCCAAAGCCCTCTATGCGATTAGCCTTAACGGCAAATTGCGGGGCATTGTTGAAGCACGGGCTGAGGATCAATGGGAATTATGGGACCTGCTTAAGATGCTAACACAAGCCGGTTTCGATCCTAAGCGTCTCTGGAAGGCCCATCCCGGTGAGCGAGCGCATATCTGCCGCATTGTACCGCCTGAGTCATTCCGTATGTACTCTATTTCCTCAACGATGGATCACGGTTCGCTCAACGGCGCCGAAGAATTAACTTTAACCGTAGGGCGGCTGCTATACGACACTCGTGACACCGAAGTATCACAAGCCGGTAATCGCTATGGCACTACTTCTCATTTTCTGGGCGACAAGACCTTTTCTGCGCCGGAAGATCGGGGGCACGTCTCGCTGAGATTGGTTCGCCCGCCCCGCTTCGGATTACCGGAAGATCCCAGTACACCGATTGTGATGTTTGCCGGGGGTACAGGTGTCGCGCCGTTTCGAGGCTTTATCCGAGAGCGGGCCAACCAAGAGAACGCCGGCGACTGCTGGCTGTTTTTTGGGACCCGCACCCGGGCCGAGTTTTACTTTCAAGAAGGATTCGAAGCCATGATGGCCAATGGGGGTCTGCATATTCGGACGGCCTTCTCTCGTGATCCGGTTGATGCTAAATTTGTACAAAATGGCAGCGGTGGGCATTTTGTTTTTGAACCAGGCGAAAAACGTTACATTGGCGACGAAATTCTGCGCGAAGAAAATGCTAAGGTTTTGTGGGATCTGCTCCGCAGCAAGAAAGATGGCGGGCAAGAGGGGTATTTTTACGTCTGCGGCCGCACCGGTTTTGCTAGCTCTGTGATGGACGCTATTAAGGGCGTGATACGCCTCTACAGCGAGGGAACTGACGAAGAAAAAGAAGAAAAGGTCAACCAAACCCTGTACCGTTTAGTGGGTGAAGAACGATACCTGCAGGATATCTTCACTACTTACACCGGTTCGCACATCGATAAGAAGCAGATTTACCCAACCTCTGAGGTTGTGCTGCACAACAACCACAAGAGCGGCTTTTGGATGGTCATTAATGGGCGGGTGTATGACATAAATGAATTTGGTCAGCTCCATGCCGGCGGTTTCAAGATTCTTCACGCTTACGCCGGCATGGATGGCACCCTGGCCTACAGAAAAGTTCTCCACCACATCAATCCCGAAGTAGACTCCATGCTTGGCATGTACGAGATCGGTTTAGTGCGTCGCCTGGACTTTGGAATGGAGTGGGGAGTTGTAGCTGGGCCGGATGGGCTTCGTTTTATGACGCTAGCCGACATCTACCGGGCCTGGATTCGTTTCCTTTACAACGTGGTTGAAATGGAAAATGCTCTATATAACGACTATCTCCTCAAAGAACAAACCATCATTGCCGACGACCCGCCCGATGCTTACCCACCGATCAAGTTGCAATTTTTACTTGAAGTACACGACCGGTTCATGCTCAACTACTTGGCCGGAACCACCGATCAGGTTCTGGAAAATTTGTGGGCTGTTACCAGTGGCATTTGTGCCCAGAATCAGGATGTGCGCTGGATGAAAAAGGAATTAGACAACATTCGCCAGAGCCAGGAGGCTGATACTGTCAGGCAAGTGAGCGACGAGTTGCAAAAACGAATTGACGATATTGTTGAGCGTAATCCAGACGAGGATGACCCGGCGGTGAAGCTGGTCAAAGATTACTGTTCTCTGTTAGATGCCGAAGATAAACGCTATTTACGCGAGATAAAAATGGCCTTGAGAGAAGGCGTACTGGTGTTTGAAGAGTTTGAACGTGATACGGTCCGCTTAGGCAGCGATCAGCTCTTGACCGCAATCAAACAGCTTCCTAGAGTGCTGGAAAGTTACCACGCCCGGGTATTATCTGGATCATTGCGCATTTTGTTGGCCCGCCCAGATTGATAAAGTTTATCGATTAGAGTGCCTTCATTATTCCGCTCAGCTCGCATGTCTGTCTCATATTTGGCAACGACCCCCAAACAAATCAAAGAGCAATAGTCTTATTGTATCGCTTTAATCGATGTTTGGGCCAAATACCTGCCGGTTAACCTGCTTTCGTACCAATTCGGCCGCGCTGGGAATCTAGCTGGTCTGGCCAACCGAAGCCAACTTATCTTGGTAATTCTGCCCATTATCACTTCTCACGGGAGCTCGCCAGGACGCATCTCGAATTATCCCGGTTTTATAATTGCCGCTCCTGTTTCTGGTGAGTACAAGATAAACAGGTTTAAGATCAGGATTGTTTTTTTATCATATATGCGTAAACTATTAATCGAGCCATCATTTTGGCTTGCACAAGACAGGAAAACTCTACAGTCATCGTTTACCACCAGAAACAATCGAATCCGTTTGGCGAGAGTCATGGGCAGTTGCCTGCCTGGTCCCTGTGTTTT
>BTQB01000176.1:0-5639 GCA_036985655.1 Anaerolineae bacterium
TTCTTGCCCTTTTGCTGGTCGCGTGTGCCTCACCTTCTTCATGGACGCTGTTGACAATGAATAATATCCTAGACATGCTCCATACTTTAGAAGAATTTGGGATTGACCTGATCAGAACAATTGTTCTATAATTCAAGGCATGGACGCTGTTGAAAAACACCGGCTTTTTAGCAGACCGATGCATATGGAAGCAGATAACGATCTGACAAATACCAGGCTGCCAATCTTGCCTCGCCATACACAAGGTATAACTGGAACAATGCCGTCCTGTAGTCTGGGAAAATCCACAAACAATGAGGCAAAAGAGGAGGTGCTGGGAATTACGCAGGCGGTGATGCCCGGAGGGAAGCGTATAAAATTGCTGAAGACCATGATGACTTCAGCTTGTGAAAGGAACTGCAACTATTGCTCTTTCCGGGCTGGACGCAATTACCAGCGCTCTACGTTTACCCCTGAGGAAATGGCATCCAGCTTTATGAATATGTATAGAGCGGGGCTGGTAGAGGGCCTTTTCTTGAGCTCCGGAATTATCCGAGGGGGGATTAGCACCCAGGACAAGATTATTGACACCGCTGAAATCTTAAGGCATCAGTTGGGATTTCGAGGGTATATCCACTTGAAGATCATGCCTGGCGCCGAAAACGATCAGGTTTATCGGTCCATGCAGCTAGCCAACCGCGTGTCAGTAAATCTAGAAGCGCCCAATGCCCACCGGTTAACAAGGATAGCGCCCAAAAAAGTCTTCCTGAATGAACTGCTCGAGCCGTTACAAAAAATGGACGAGATCAGGAAGCGTGCACCAGCGCACGCCTGCTGGAATGGACGATGGGCATCCTCGTCTACTCAGTTCGTTGTGGGCGCTGCTGGCGAGAGCGATGTGGAGCTGCTAACAACAACCGGCTACCTGTTGAAACAATATACTTTAAGGCGAGCGTATTTTATGGCCTTCAAGCCGATTCCTGATACACCGCTGGAAAATCAGCCGCCGGAAAATCCCTGGAGGCAGCACAGGCTTTACCAGGCCTCTTACTTATTGAGGGATTATGGCTTTGAGCTTGAAGAACTGCCTTTTAAGAAGGATGGGCGGCTTCCGCTAACCGCAGATCCAAAAACAGCCTGGGCCAGGGATAATTTATTGGAGGCACCCGTCGAAGTGAACCTGGCAGATCCGGAGGAACTGCTACGTGTGCCGGGAATTGGCCCTAAGGGGGTAACGAAGATCCTCTCTGCGCGCCGTTCTGGTAAGCTCCAGGAATTAAAGGAGCTTAAAGCAATTGGCGTAAGTCCATCCCGGCCTGCGCCCTATTTGCTGCTTAATGGTAAAAGGCCAACGTTCCAGCTAGCCCTTTTCTAGAAAAGCACTTATTTTTTTTGAACCAGCCACCTAAGAACAAACAATATCATTGATAGTGCCAGCAAGGTGACCGCAATTTTTCCCCCAATAACCACTGACCTACTATCGCTTTTCTCTGGAGGGAAGCCCGCGGGCCTTTCGAGAGGCGCATAAGCCTCTACCTGGGCAGCTTCGGGGATTTTGCTCATCGCTCTTTCCGACATGGCGGTGATGGTTAAGCTTGGATTAACCCCCAAGTTTGACGGAATTACTGAGGCATCGACCACGAATAAGCCGGGGTAATTAAACAGCCCATGATTAACATCGACAACGCCAGACTCTTCGTCACTACCAATTTTGCAGCCACCGAGTATATGGGCTGTGACCGGGGATCCCAAGATGCCAACATTGACGCCGGACCAAGGCGCCCCTTTGGCCTTCTGAGCAAAGCGACGTGTAATATTGTTACCCACATGTAAGACGGCCGGAATGGGCTCAATTTCATCAGGTTCGCTTACCAGACCACGTCGGAAGGCGGTCCATATGTCCCGGCCGCGCTTTAGGCGCATACGATTCTCAACTGTCTGCATAACAAGCAGCACAGTATTTCTTTTTGCCCATCTAGGTAGAATGCGTACGGCAAGGAAATCTTTTGGTTTTCGGATAATTGTGGAAATGGCGGTTATTAAGCGGCCTTTTAGAGAAGACTGGGGCTCAATTAGCGGCATCGTCAAGGTGCGCATAAAAGATGATCCAGGAGAGTACCGAACTGGCTCAACGCTTGTAAGATCGTCCGCCCAGAATTGGGAGGTAATGGCCACGCCTTCGGAGTAGTCGACATCGTCATTGAAGGCGGTGACCCCCATGAGTGCTTCGCTGTTGGTCCGAACATTCTCCCCCACATGGCAGGATAGCATAGGCAGCGTGTGAGTATCATCGCGGCACTTTAATAGGAGACCGACAGTGCCAAAAACACCGGCAGCGATGACCACATTTCGCGTGCGGACAGTTCGACGACGTTTATAAAACCAGTCAGTGGTTCGTTCATATACGATCTCGTAACGAGCATTATCCTCTTGTTCTCCATATAAGGGCCGGATATTAACAACATTTGCCTCAGGTAGAATTTTAGCCCCCCATTTTTCGGCGAAATAGAGATAATTCTTATCCAGGGAATTCTTTGAATTATACCGGCAGCCTACCATACACCCACCACAATGAATACAGCCGGCGCGTTCGGGTCCTTGACCGTCGAAAAAGGGATCGGGAACAGTTTTCCCTGGTTCGCCAAAGTAAATAGCCACGGGCGTTGGGCGGAAAGTATCGCCCTGGCCCATTTCGTCGGCAATATCGGCCATTATGCGGTCGGCCGGCCAGAGGAGGGGGTTTTCCGTGACCCCGAGCATTTGCTTAGCTGTTTTGTAATGGGGTTTTAGTTCCGCTTCCCAATCAGCCAGGTGCCGCCAATCCTCCGATTCAAAGAATTCTTTGCCAGGTTCAATATCGACACCAGCATAAACCAGGCTGCCACCCCCAACGCCGCTGCCGGTTAAAGCCCATATATCTCTGTAGAAGTCAAGCCCCTGGATTCCAAAACAACGTAATGAGGGCAGCCACAGATATTTGAATATATTCATGTTGGTTATTGGAAAATCCTCAGCTCCATAGCGCTTCCCCCTTTCCAAAACCAGCACCCGGTATCCTTTTTCAGTCAGGCGCATGGCAGATACGCTACCTCCAAAGCCGGAGCCTATTACTGTATAATCGTAGACCTCTTTATAATTTATTTCTTGGTGATGCATCTTCTTTGGACCTTCGTTAATAATTTAAAAGTAATTCTTTTTGATTAAGGTAGTAGTTTATGGCGGGCCAAAGAGGCTTCCATGGAATCAGAGGAAGACAAATCCCTGGTCGGCCGCCGCCGATTTATAACACAGTGCGTCATGAGATCCAATGTGACGGAACAGCGTGGTCATTGCAAGGACCAGCCTGTTGAAAAAGCACACACAAAGCCACAAAGGTACCCGAGAGAAAAACCTATGATATCCAAGTTATCTTAGTTTTTTCAGTGGAGCCGCCCGTTACCTTCCGAAACTTTCAGGATGTATTGTCGTAAACTATTCTAATACTACAACGAGACTTTTAATTGGCAGATATTCCTAAATTCGAGTGTTTTACTTGAATGTGAATTAAGGGGAGTAATTATGAAAGCAATCGTTCAAAATGATTACGGTTCACCGAAGGTCCTTAAACTCAAAGAGGTCGACAAGCCGGCGATCAAAGAAAATGGTGTGCTGGTACGTGTTCACTCAACAGCTATCAACGCAGGTGATTACTTCTCCATGATGGGTAGTCCTTGGCTCGTTCGATTTACTGTCGGATTTCCTAAACCAAAGAACTATATTCTTGGATGGGACGTATCAGGCAGCGTTGAAGCGGTTGGCAAAAAGGTCGAGCAGTTCAAACCAGGTGACGAGGTGTTCGCCTCGTGCAGCAGCACTTTTGCTGAGTATGTGAGCGCAGAGGAAGACAAGTTCGCAATGAAACCAACAAACCTCACGTTCGAGCAGGCTGCGGCCGTTCCTACTGCAGCAATTACCGCCCTGCAGGGGCTTCGCGATGTGGGGAAGGTGCAGCCAGGTCAGAAGGTCTTGATCAATGGTGCTTCGGGAGGTGTTGGGACTTTCGCTGTTCAGATTGCCAAGTCGTTCGGAGCGGAAGTGACCGGCGTCTGCAGCACGAAAAACGAGGACATGGTCCGCACGATTGGCGCAGACCATGTTATTGACTACACTAAAATAGACTTCACGAAAAGTGGGCAGCGCTACGATATGATCCTCGACAATGTAGCGAACCATTCGTTCTCTGATCTCAGACGCGCGCTCACCCCACAAGGTATTATCATACCTAACAGCGGCCATGGCGGCATGGGGTACGTGTTCAAGGCATTTTTGTTGTCACCGTTCATGCGACAGCAGGGAAGCATGTATCTTGCATCACCGAACCATAAGGACCTCGTCGTTCTGAAGGAGCTCATTGAAGCCGGCAAGGTCTCACCAGTCATCGACAGGACATACCCGCTGAGTGATACCCTTGAGGCCTTCCGATATCTGGAAGAAAGTCACGCCCGAGGAAAAGTAGTCATCACTGTGGAACATAATAACAAAACCTAAACCCGAGTGAACCGGACTTGGCTTTCGCCAAGGGGGGACGCAGAGCGATTTGCTAAATTTGTTTCGGGATCGTGTATGGTCTGGGGTCGAGCCGCCAAGCCCGTTACGCCCACGTTAGGCATCGAAGGAGGATGTATGAGCGTACCAAGTTACAGTAGGCTGGAACGATTAGCGACCGTCCGGGTTGAAAATAAGGGAGTGGTTTCCCTCTGACGTACAAGACCAACACCGCCCCTCTGCTAAGTGTCAACCACGGTTGACACTTCATTGACGCCTAAGGCCCTTCATGCTATCGTTTGAATAGCCTATCACGCAGTCAAGAAAACAATATATAGCCGGATAATATTAGAGGTGGAGCGGTAGAAAAATGTCTCGAACTATAGCAATAGCTATGCAGAAAGGGGGGGTTGGAAAAACGACCACTACGATAAATCTTGCAGCGGGATTGACCGCCTTAGGATACCGGGTCTTAGCAATAGACCTGGATCCCCAAGGAAATCTAACCCAACACGCGGGGTTCGATCCGGAGAGAGAATCACCAACAATGTACCACATTCTAAAAGCGGAATTGGAGGGCCAGCCCTTTGATATTCGCAGCGCTTTTTTGTGGTCCAGCGAGGAATTTTGTCTCCTGCCATCCCAGCCTGAATTGAGCCTTGTTGAGCTTGCACTGATGAACGCCCTAAGCCGAGAACGCATGTTGGCAACAATTTTGGAAAAGGCGGACGGTGATTTTGACTTCATTCTCATCGACTGCAGCCCGTCATTGAACCTGTTAGTTATTAATGCCCTAACGGCCGCTGAGAGCGTCATTATCCCCGTACAGACCGAATATCTGGCTGCGCGAGGGGCCTCAATGATCCTGTCCACAATTGAGACGATCAGGCAAAGAAAGTTAAATCCAGGTCTAAAGATTGAGGGGCTGCTCTTAACCATGGCTGATACCAGAACCATATTAACGAAAGATGTCCTTAAGGCCGTGAGACAGCAGTTCGGTGCTGACCAACATATCTTCCCGAGCATAGTGAAAAGATCTGTCCGATTTGGCGAGAGCGCGATAGCTGGCCAGAGCATCCTTGCTTATGATCCCACCAACCCAGGGGCGGAAGCTTACCGCCAATTGGCAAACGCCA
>BTQB01000177.1:0-5637 GCA_036985655.1 Anaerolineae bacterium
TCGTGAAGGATTTTTAAGCCATCGAGGGCATAAGCAACTGCTTCCTCGTAATTACCCTGGTGTCGGGCGACATAACTCATATTCGCAAGTGAGATTCCCTCTCTGCGCCGGTTGCCTGTCTTTCGGCATAATTCGATGGATTCCAAATAGGCAGCTCCAGCACGGTCGAAATCACCCAGCAAGCGCGACAATTCACCAATCTGATTCAATCCCCAGGCCAAACCCGTGTCGATATCAAGTTCACGGAAGAGCGCCAAAGCCCTCTCGCAATCGGCAAAGCCCTCTTCGACACGGGTTGGGTCGCTCGTTAATTGGGCGCTGAGCCAAAAGTAAGACCATGCTGCATTTACCCGGTCATCATTTTCCAGGGCAATATTTAACGCCTGCTTACTCCATTCCCAACCCTGAATATGTTCACCAGCTGCGAAGGCCAATATGCTGGCGGCGTTGAGGGTCTTTGCTCTTACCGGAGGCCGGCTCTGGTCGATCAATTCAAGAGCCCTAGTCAGCCACTGTTCGCCCTCGGAAATGGGACCGTCGTAGTACCAGAATTCAGCCAGGGCGCCGGCAAGGCGTAGGCCGATATCAGGATCTGCGCCACTTAATGCCCAGGATAAGGCTGAACGAAGGTTATCGTAGTCTTGCCGGAGGATCTTTGACCATAAGTCCTGATCCTTGCCCCGAAGTTCTTCTTCTCCACGCTCAGCTAATTTGACATAATAATGAGCATGGCGGCGCTGTATCTGGTTAAGATCATCGCCAGCCTCCAGTTTTTCCGCGGCATACTGGTGAATCGTCTCCAGCATTTCAAACCTGGGCTGACTGTCTTCACTGGGGATTCGCCTGAGTAAGCTCTTACCGAGAAGCGATTCAAGGCATGAAAGAATGCCGGCGTCTGAACCAATTTTGCCGACCTCTTCAATGGCCTCCAACGATCCACCTCCCATAAACAGTGATAGCTGCGCCAGTAATCTAGCCTCGTCCCTTGACAGTAAATCATAGCTCCAGTCGATCGCCGCCCGCAGCGTCCGGTGACGTTTGGAGAGGTCGCGAGGTCCTCCAGCCAGTATATCCATGGAGCTGATCAACCGGTGGAACATGTTCTCAGGCGAGAAAATTTTAATTCGAGCGGCCGCCAATTCGATCGCTAATGGAAGGCCGTCAAGACGGATACATATCTCAACAACAAATGGGGAGTTTTCTCTGGTCAAATTGAAAGCCGGATCGGCCGCCCGAGCTCTCTGAACAAACAGTGCAACCGATTCATTACTCCCTAATACATCAACCGGATCAGCCTGGCCCAATGACGGCAGGGGCAGAGGTGGAACGGGATATTCAAATTCCCCATAGATATGAAGTGGCTGTCGACTCGTAACCAATATATTTAGGGAGGGACAAACTGTAAGAAGTTCGCTTATCAGTGGTGCAGCCTCAATTATTTGTTCAAAGTTGTCAAGTACCAATAAGGAGGTTTTACTTTGCAGGGCATCGGTCAGGTTATCAAATGGTGATCGGGATGGGCCTTCCTTGACGCCGATAGAGTGGGCTATTCTACTTAGCACCAGGTCAGGAGAAGTTATTGGAGCAAGGTCAACAAAAAATACACCATCCTGGTAGCTGGCTACCGAATCCGAACCTATTCGAAGAGCCAATCTGGTTTTGCCGACCCCTCCTGGACCAGTCAGCGTTAGTAGGCGGCAATCCGGATCATTTAGCAGATGACGAATCTCCTTTACCTGGCGTCCCCGTCCGATAAATGAAGTTGGAAACTGGGGTAAATTCGTGACCACTGCCTGCCTGGTTAAAACGTCACGGTTGACGATCAAATAAGCATCCTGGCCTTTGTGGATCGCCTCTAAAGCTGCCCCCACTAGCCGCACTGAAGAAATCCTATCTTCTGGATCCTTGGCCAACATGAGATAAACAAGACTATAAAGATCTGCCGGTAGACCATGGCGGAGAACTTCAATTTTTGGCACTGGCTGTGACAAGATCGCCCCTATCAAGGCGGCAATTGTATCTGCTTCAAATGGAAGCCGACCGGTTAGCATCTGGAATATGATGACCCCAAATGACCAGATATCAGCCCTTTCGTCCGGCCCAATGCCCAGGTAAGCCTCAGGTGGAAGATAGGCCAGGGTGCCAGCGAAATCTCCGGGATCCGATTTAGTCGAACGATGGGAGTAATGGGCAACACCAAAGTCACTAAGCCGGGGTGTACCATCCAATGATAGAAGTACATTTTGTGGTTTCAGATCCCGGTGAATAATACCTAATCGATGGGTTCGGGTGAGGGCATCCGCCAGATCCAGACAAATTTCCAACAACTCATTTACCGGTATCTGGGGCTGATGGATTAATCGTGCGCTTAGGGATCCTCCCTCGACATATTCCATTATCAGGAAATGCGAATCATCCTCATCAGCAACGTCCAGCAGCTGGACGATGTTAGGGTGATTAAGCTGGCGAAGCGCTTCACCTTCACGCCGAAAGCGTTCCAGCAGTGAAGGATGTTCATCCACTATTTCTGGCTTGAGCGCCTTAATCACCACTGTGCGGCCGGATTCTGTATCCTGTCCAAGGTAGACAGGACCCATCATGCCATTTGTAATCAGCTTGATGACATCGTATCTATTGGCTATTAAGGTTGATTCCATCATAGAATGAACCAGTAACTCTGAAAAGCGCTCTCTGATGATCAGCTTCGATTCCAGATTGTAACGGAAAGCGTTGTTTTGTAATGTTTGATAAAGAGCTTTAGAAAATTGAATGGGGCCCCGATTCAACACTAAGCCTATTGACTGTACCAGACATTACGTCAAAAGATGGCATTTGGTTTTAAAGTAAACAAGAGATTGGCTTGGCAATAAATTATCTGAACTAAAGGCGGTTGCACGCAACATTGAACTGTCAAGGGGTGTTCAGGCGGTGTTGGGATACTTGGGATTTCCTAGCTGATATCGGTAAATATAAAAAAGTACGAGATATTGTCATATATTGTGGATCGCCGGTTCTGGGGCAGCGTCCACGGGTAGATTAACAGCTGATCGGTCGACCTGTTAAGCAGAACGCGGGTCTCGCCATCTGGGAACATGACACCGGCCTGAACCGGAGCGACCAGGTGCAGCGAGTTGCCAGCCCCTTTACATTAATCGCGGCAGCGAAGCGGAGAAGATTGAGCGTACGACCGGTCCACTAATTTGGCAGTTTATCAAATAAGTGGCGCCTCAAATTTCACTGAAATATTTATAGTTTTTCTGCTTTCTCTTTTAGCCTTAAATGGGCGTCCAACACCTGTTTTTTTACCAATCTCTTGCCGACTATTAAATTGAGAATACGCCCCACAATCCCGTACCGGAATTTGTAATCTACTTTCTCATGCGAAATTGTGTCGCCCCCATCAACAATAAATTTATGGTCATACCTGAGCGCTTTAAAAAGCCGATCTTTCCCAGTCAACTCGGCTGACATTCGTGTGTTGGGTTCAAGAATCAGCACTTGATAGGCTACCCAGTTTTTCGTGCCTTTTTGGCGAGTGTAGTAAATAGATCCCACCTTAAGCGGACCATTTGCGCCAAGTTTGAATTCAACTTGGGGAAAGAACTCCGAAAGATTCTCAATATCTGTCAGAAATTTATATAGCCGGTCGGGCGGCGACTTTATGGTAACGGAAAGAACAACGCAATCGTTAAATCCTTCAGATAGCTTATCGTTTGCAATATCCATGAGGTCAGTTTTCCCTTGTTATGATTTCTTGATTATTCTTTTTTTCCGCTAAGTGATATGTGACGATGGCGATTAACGAGTCCATAAATGCAAGAAACAAAATCACTTGCAATGGAGGAACAATTGCCATCGAACAAACTATACAGGTGTTGCAAATCCTTGTACAGAGAGTTCCGTTGGGCACTAATCTGTCTCTCCTGTTTTTGTTATGCAGGTTTTTATAGATCCGGCAAGAAATCCAACGCTTCTCTTTTCACACCAATCCTCATCTTTTGGCTATATCTGAAAAATTACCACATAACGTGAAAATTTCTTCACCTCTTGACTTCTCTGGCCAAGTACTAATATGAACCCTCTGAGAATCGATTGAATTTGTTGATGGAAGCCCTTATTATTGTACATAGAGAATACGAATGGGAATAAAAGATGCCCTTTTTGATGAGTTCACTATGTTTACACTTTTTGCTTGTCATTCCCCCACCTTCGTGAGGGCAGGCCCCGCCCCCATCTTCATGGGGATAAACTACGGCGGGAATCCGCTCTGACTGGGAAGATGGACAACTGCCATAGTTTATCCCCGCCCAGGCGGGGGCAGGTATGACAACTTCTCTTGTGGCAGGATTTCTACAAACATAGTGGAGTTGTAATTATTTCGAGGAATGAGGCACTAGCTATGGATGATGCAGTGGAATTTTGGGAACAACCAAGTTCAAGAGAACTCTATATGATTGCCGGCTGGCGACAGTGGGCAGATGCAGGCGCAATGTCATCTGGTTTACCCCAATACCTTATAAAACTAATCGACGCGCGCTTAATCGGCGAAATCAAGCCTGCGGGATTTTATCTATTCCAGTTTCCAGGCACCCATGATTTAGTGAGGCCAATAGTAAAATTTGAAGAAGGCTACCCCGAATCGTTTCAAACAAAATGGAACGAAATCTATTTCGCAGGTGATGACGATAAAGGGATTATCATATTCCTGGGCGATGAACCCCACCTCGATGCAGAACGGTATATTTCTGCGTTTCTGGATGCGGCCGAATCATTGGGCGTGAGGCGCATAATCTGCTTCGGAGGCGTCTATGGAGAACTGCCTTATGGCAAGGAACGCCTCATATCAGCAATTTATAGTCTACCTCATCTAAAGAGCGAATTGGAGAACCTGGCTGTAAACCTGTCGAGCTATCACGGTGGGGCAAGCATTGGATCATATATATGCCGAAGAGCTGGCGAAAGGGGAATTGAATTTGTTGGTCTTTATGGTTTTGTGCCTACTTATGATTTTTCCAAAGTTGCTCAAATCGGAACCACCATTCGGATTGAAAACGACTTCATGGCCTGGTCTGGCGCAATGAGGCGAGTAAATCATATGCTCGGAACGGATTTTGATTTGACAGATCTACAGAAGAAGAGCCGCAGCATGGTCGAGCTGATCGATGCTAAGGTGGATGAGATAGATAATTTGAGCCCTCAACTTGAAGTACGAAATTATATGGACCGGCTGGCGGGAGAGTTCAAGGAAGTCATTTTCGAACCACTGGATGATGTTTGGGAGGAGGAATTTAGAAGAATCTTTGACGAGGACGGTTCATCCGATTCTTGAAATTTGGAAAAAGAAATCATGTAGCAAAGCATATCTAGATTTTCATCTAAAAGAAATCGAGCGAGGTCATGGGCCAATCTATGGAAAGTCAACTGCTGTGGGAGCCAACGGGAGCTGATTTAGCCGATGCTAACATAACCAATTATATGCAGTGGCTCAGAGATGAACAGGGATTAAATTTCGATAGCTATGATCAGTTGTGGAATTGGTCAGTAAGAGAAATCGATGGTTTTTGGAGATCAATTTGGGATTTTTTTGATGTCAAGGCATCAAAACCGCCTGTAAAAGTTCTCGGCGAGGAAATAATG
>BTQB01000178.1:0-5629 GCA_036985655.1 Anaerolineae bacterium
CGACAAGGCTCTGATAAGCATCATCAATGAGCACGTACCAGATCGTGAAAGTATCTATCCAAGGCTTTTCCGTGATAAAATCTGTTAGGCCGAGCATGAGCTATCTCCTTTCTTGTGTATACGAATTCACGAAAGGATGCTCTTGCTTGGCCTTTATGTCAAATAACGAAACTAGCAATTAGAGTTCTAGAAAAAAACCTTTGACATTGACGTTATCTGAGTTTTTTCAGTGGAACCTCTAGTTAATACTGAAACGCCGGCTAGATGAGAAGGAATGAATGATGTCTGATCGGATTGGCATTGATACGGGGGGGACTTTCACTGATTTTGTTTGGTTGGATGAATCTGGCGAACTTAAGATTCATAAGGAACTGAGCACCCCGGATGATCCTTCACTGTCCGTTTTGCGAGGAATCAAGGTAATGAAAGTTGCCGCAAGCACGAGCGTAATTCACGGAAGTACGGTGGCAACCAACGCCCTGCTAGAGCGTAAAGGCGCCAGAACAGCCTTGATAACCACGGCTGGATTTGGGGATGTTTTAGCAATCGGCCGGCAAAATCGACCGGAACTTTATTCATTGGTCCCCAATAAACCTGAGCCCTTAGTCCCTAAGAAATGGCGATTCGAAATAAAAGAGCGAATTACCTCTGAGGGGGAAGTGTTAATCCCTCTTGATATTAACCAGGTTAGTTCTATTTTTTCACAGATTTGCTATGACAATATCGAGTCAGTAGCCATCTGTTTGTTGTTTTCATTCCTTAGACCCGAACATGAAAAGTTAATTCGGAGTGAGATCAGAAAACTGCATAAGGAGATGCGAAAGACGAATCAGATGGCAGGGTACTCCAATTTCCATATTTCGCTGTCGTGTGAGGTGCTGCCCGAGTTTAGGGAATACGAACGCACGTCAACAACCGTAATTAATGCCTATGTTACGCCAATAATGGCCGGGTATCTGAGACAAATGTCAGAGGGGATATCACCTCGCAAGCTATCTGTGATGCAGAGCAACGGTGGTATTGCTAGCGTGGATACAGCGGTGACCCTGGCAGCTCGATCAGTTCTTTCGGGCCCGGCAGGCGGCGTCGTCGGGGCCAGGTATGTTGCCAGTTCGGCAGGCTATGAAAATATCATCACTTTCGATATGGGCGGAACTAGCACCGATGTCGCCCTCTGTGCCCCTCAACTACCGTTGACATCTGAAGGGGTGATCGATTCAATGCCGCTACGAACTCCAATGATTGATATTCATACCGTGGGCGCCGGTGGCGGAAGCCTGGCCCGGATCGATACCGCTGGAGCACTCTTTGTTGGCCCCCAAAGTGCAGGGGCTGATCCCGGTCCGGCATGCTACCCAAGGGAGCGGCCGTTTCCAAAGAGCCTTGATGAATTGAGAGCCACAACGACCGATGCGAACCTCGTCTTGGGAAGATTGGATCCAGAGAATTTTCTCGGCGGGTCCATGACCCTTAATCTATCTGCCGGACGGCAGGCTGTGGCTGAAATCGCCCGGCTCATCGGAGGGACTTCGATAGAAGCCGCAGCCCAGGACATCATTCAGGTCGCAAATGCGACTATGGAACGGGCTATTCGACGGATATCCGTTGAGCGTGGCTTTGATCCACGCCACTTTACAATGGTTGCTTTTGGCGGCGCCGGTCCCTTACACGCATGTGATTTGGCGAAGGCCCTGTTGATTCCCAGAGTACTAATTCCAACAACCCCAGGCGTTCTTTCGGCGCTAGGGATGCTGGCAGCTCCACCAACGAAGGACTTTTCACAAACCATTATGGTCAAAATCGAGGAGGGCGATTCGGATGAATTGATTGGCTTGGAGGGACTTTTTAAAAATCTTGAAGAGCTGGCTTTTGACGCCATGGCCAAGGACGGCTATTTACCCCGTGCGCTGTCAATCTTCCGCAGCTTTGACATGCGCTATGCCGGTCAATCCTTCGAGCTAAGGGTTGGGATGCCGGATGATGCTCGGAAATCCTCGGTTATTTCCTCATTTCACGATGCTCACTTCCAACGATATGGGTATAAGCAGCCGGAAGCGCCAATGGAAATAGTGAATATCAGGGTGACGGCTGTAGCTGATTTCGAACCACCCCCATTACCCAAGGTTGGAGAAGGAGAAGCTGACCCAAAGGTTGCCGTTATCGGCGATAAAGCAGTCTGGTTTGGTTCTGTGCCGCTGAAAACCCCCCTCTATTCACGATCCTTGCTAAAGACTGGGAACATTATTGATGGCCCAGCGGTGATATTCCAATATGACACAACAACAATCATCCCCCCGGAATGGCAGGCTGACGTAGATGAACGAGGTAATTTGATTATCAGTTATACAAACTTAAAAGAGGGAAGCCCCCAATAAATTATTAAATACGAGCAGATTAGTTTTTTTTCTTAGGCATAGTTATTGACATATGCTGATAATAATAAAAGGGGAGATCGAGCTGAGATCACCCCTTCGATGCCCTTAGCTGCTGTGGGAAATCAGGCTTTTTCCTCCTCCATCTCCCGTTGTTTTTGCTGGACTAATTGTTCTTGAAATTGGCTTGGAACACGGCCGTATCGATCGAATGTCATATTAAATACACCTCTACCTTGAGTCATAGATCTCAGGTCAGCGGCATAAGTTTGTACTTCAGCTAAAGGGACTTCAGCCTTGACGACGGCCTTGGTGCCTTCCTGATCCATGCCAAGTACCCGGGCTCGCCTCGAATTTAAATCTCCCATTATGTCACCCATATAGTCTGCAGGAACCGTCACATTGATCACATAGATCGGTTCCAACAGGACTGGACCTGCGCCGCGCGCCGCGGCTTTAAAACATTCTCTCCCAGCGATCTGGAAAGCAATTTCCTTGGAATCAACAGGGTGTTCCTTACCATCATAGACGATTGCTTTAATACCGGTCATCGGATAGCCAGCCATAACACCTGTGCTGAGCGCTTGCCTGCAGCCCTTTTGAACTGCGGCAACAAAAGGCTGAGAGATAGCTCCGCCAAATATCTTCGAGTCAAATTCAAACTCCTGATCATCCGGTAAAGATTCAACCCTTATGTAAACTCGAGCATACTGCCCCGATCCGCCAGTTTGCTTTTTATGGGTATATTCAGCCTGGTTGGTCCTGGTTATCGTCTCCCGGTAGGGTACTTTGGGTATACTCGTCGTCAGGTTAACACCAAATTTTGACTGGGCTTTCTTTACGGCGATATCTAGATGTGCAGTACCCATTCCTGAAAGAATAGTTTCTCGAGTAGCTGGCTCTGAGTGCCAGCGTAATGTGGGATCTTCCGTCGCTAACCGGTTGAGGGCGGTCGTTAATTTTGCTACATCGGATTGGGAAACAGGATGGACAGCGACCGAAGCTATTGGATTTGGTTGGCTGATTTCAGGCAGTCGCAGCTTGTAGCCTTGATCACACAAGGTGTCATTTGTCCTAGCGTCTCCAAGCTTAATTACTGCACCGATATCGCCGCTATGCAAGCGGCCGATTGGCAGCTGATCCTTGCCCCTAAGAATGTTCAGGGTTCCAATTCTCACTTCGGTGTCGAGATTGGCATCCCAGATACGGCTGTCTGACTCCAAAATACCACCGAATACCCTGATATAACTAAATTTTCCGTAGGGATCTTCGCGGGTCTTAAATATTAAAGCGGCAAGAGGTGATGTATCATTTACCTCCAGTTCAATTTCATCGCCAACTGGGTTGGTTGCCACGAAGGAACCGGTCTGGTCTGGTGATGGGAATAATTCAACCATCGCATCTATGAGAGGTTTTATGCCGATGTTAGGTTGTGGCGCCGTATAAACGATGGGGACAACCTGTCCGTCTCTTATGGCCGCTCTAAGTCCCTGAATGATCTCCTCTCTGGTTAGATCTTCACCTTCCAGATATTTCATAAGCAGCTCATCATCACCTTCAGCTGCTGCCTCAACTAACTCTACTCGAGCCTTTTCTACAGCATCAGTCATAGCGTCGGGGACAGCCTCTTCACGATCATCACTGCCAATGATGGCCTTCTCACTCAAGAGGTCAATAACGCCCTCAAAGCTGGTTCCTTCACCGATGGGAAGCTGCAAGTGAACAAAATTCGCTGAGAGATTGTCAGATATGCTCTTCATAACACGCTGCATGTTGACATTCTCTCTGTCCATTTTATTAATCACAAGTATGCGGGGCAAGTGTTTAATACCCGTTGCCTGCCAGACTATCTCGGTCCCAACCTCAACACCTGAAACCGCTTCAACAAACACAAGAGCGCCTTCAACTACAGCCAGCGCGCTGTTGACTTCACCGATAAAATCAGCATAGCCTGGTGTGTCCAGGACATTGATCTTAATGTCATTCCATTCGATTGGAGCTACTGCAGTTGCAATGGAGCTTTGGCGTGCAATTTCTTCTTCTTCAAAATCCATAGCGCTCGTACCGTTGTCGACCTGGCCCATACGGGTCGTTACTCCGGTATTAAAAAGTAAACGTTCGACAAAAGTGGTTTTTCCTGCACCGTTATGGGAAACAAGCGCAACGTTACGGATTTGTCCAGTCTTATATTCTTTCATTTAGCGAATCCTCACGGGAAATCAAATTTAGGAAAGGGCTTGACAGCAATTTGGCAGGTCGAATCTTTATTCTAATAGTTGCCAAGAAGAGATGCGTTGGCTAACTTAATGTTAAAGAGTCGATACTTGACGGCCAAGCCTGGCCCAGTGGTAAAAAACCGAGCCAAATTTTAGATGAAAGGCGAATCGCTGTCAAAGTGGGCTAAACTGTTTGTGGGCAGCAACTGGGCTTATTTTACAGCGTGGGATTAGGGCGATGAGGGAGCGTAAAATTGGCAAATTGAACGATCTTTTGTCTCAAGAATTTCAATTGTTGTAATGGTCAGCGGCATATTCCACACACCCATGTTATACTAAATACATCCAATAGGAATCACTTAGAAGTTCATTTGCCAGATCATCTAGAAACCCGTCAGGTCTATCCAACGACTATTTCTATTGGCTGAAATTCATGTAGGGCTTACGCCATTTCTAAAAGAGTGAGCGAGATGATCATTTTGCTGATTTTTATGGAGGGCTGGGAAGAATGGACCAATACCTGGAATTGATGCGTTATGTGAAGTCACATGGAGTTGAAAGGGGAGATCGTACGGGTGTGGGAACGTTAAGCGTCTTTGGTTACCAGCTCCGATTCAATCTCGCCGAGGGCTTTCCCGCCGTGACCACAAAAAAGCTTCATTTTCCTTCAATTATCTACGAGTTATTATGGTTCTTAAGGGGCAGCACCAATATCCGCTATTTAAAGGAACATAGAGTTTCTATTTGGGATGAATGGGCGGATGAAAATGGCGAGTTGGGTCCGATTTATGGCTATCAATGGCGTTCATGGCCTTCTTCTAATGGCGAACCCATCGATCAAATCTCGGAATTAATTACCGCCCTCAAAGCTAACCCATACTCGAGACGGCATATCATTAGCGCCTGGAACGTAGCCGATATTTGCAAAATGGCCCTGCCTCCATGCCACTGCCTCTTTCAATTTTATGTTGCCGGCGGAAGACTTTCCTGCCAGTTGTACCAGCGAAGTGCGGATATTTTTCTCGGAGTTCCCTTTAATAT
>BTQB01000179.1:0-5564 GCA_036985655.1 Anaerolineae bacterium
CTTCAGGTTCATTGAACTTTTCAAGTACCTCAACAGTCGCCTCAAAGGTCACCTCAGCGGTCGCCGTGACACTTTCAGTGGGAACGAGCGCATCAGCACAAGCCGCCAATATGAGGGATGAGACAAGCAAGATCCAAAGGAATGATAGTCGTACATTTCGGAATAGCGGTGGAATAATTTTCTTTTTCATCGTATTAATTGGTTGATCATCACTGTTATTATTTCATGATATCGAAAACGGTTTATGGGTTGGTTGTGAATCAGGACAAATGCCTGCGATAAAAGGCGCCATTGAGCCAGCTCCAATAGGATTGATAGATTCCGGTCTTGAGCCAGTCATCTTTTGCAACCGCACCAACTCATTAACATATTAATTAGAAAATTCATATGTAACTGTGCTCTGAACCACAAGACCAGCGGCGAACCCGCTGGATGTCGAAGTGAAAATCGCTACACTTAGCAAGGTTCACCAGAATTATGTATGAACCATACAGAGACAAATATCTTGAAGCTTACATATCAGGCCCAGTTTCCTAATACTCAAATTAGGGATTGTTCCTCCTTTACTTTATCCGCCAGATGATATCGAATGCCCCACTCCAGTTTCTGGAGAAGGTGTCGAAATTTAGTTCTCCATAAATGAATTTCTTAACAGTTCTGGCTCTTCCCCTTTTGTACTGTCTTGCGTATTTCGCTGAAGTTTGAAGACCAGTGAGTCTGCTGAATAAAGCTCACGCAAAGACCCCAAGCCGCAAAAGTTACTCTAGAAAAACCTGTGACATCGATGTTGTCTGAGTTTTTTCAGTGGAGCTACCAGTGATTGGTCATCAAATTCTATGATGACCTGAACGCAGCCGCTTCTCTATCAATTAGCTTCCGATCTCCCTTGTGTTCTGCGTGAGATAATCGTCTTCACGCGGAATTCACAACCCCCCTCAACAGCAGTCAATCGTGCGCAAGATCGCATGAAAATTCATACAAACACTCTTTCCTTAGGAGGTAGTTAGGAGATGGTTCCGCCGATGGATTTTAAGATGACAGCTCCCCTGGTTCCCCTTCCTAAGGATATGCTCAATCGGTAGTACAAATCAACCAATTAGAAAATCACAAAGGCGTGCATAATTACACTATGTCAATCTAATCATCTCTCAAGCCATTATGATTATTTGGAAGCCTTATGAAACTTGGTCGTACTACCCGAACATTTCTATTAGTCACAACAATCCTGATACTCATCGCTCTCGTTGTTAGCCAGCGAGTCGCCCATTCCGCAGGAGTGGGTTTCGGTGAGTACTACATTCTGGGCACAAACGCTGATATTATGGATGCCCTGAACGACATCCCCAACTCATCGGCTAGCGGCTCAATCATATCCCGGTTGAGCATTGTCTCAAGCTCAAATGGGGTCAATGTCTACCTGGACGAAGCTGAGGATGGCTATGATTTTGATCGGAGCGATCCATATAACACAGCAGATGCTAAGTGGGATATTGCCGCTGGTGGACCCGGTGAACAGGGCGATCAATTAGATCGCGGAGAAGTGCTGACACTTACCGAAACTGACACTTTTGTTGGGGGCAGCACTGGGGTTGGCGGAGGAGATCGCCTATATGTTACCGGCGCCCCCATATCTGTAGTCCGGACAGTATGGCCGTCCAATCCTGGCCCATATATTTCCGGTTCTTGGGAATTGTATCCGGTACAGAGGTGGCAGAGTTCCTACACAGTTCCAGTAGGACAAGACCTCGATTTCTCTAGCGAATCCCCCGCAGCATCCTTACCATTTCAGTACACATTTTTATTCATCGAAGCTGAGTTTGACAATACCCGGGTGAGCGTTACAGATCCAATAAATGGCGTGCTCTATAACGATGTCCTTAACCAGGGAGAAAATGTCCTTGTAAAAAGCGTGAATTCCGGCACTACAGTGACTGGAATGGAGGATGGGACGGCCTTACCTCGATCAATTCAGGCAGGATTAATCACCAGCGTAAATCAAGTCTACGATAGCCGATATTATACGCTTACGCCGCAGCTATATCTCTGCAACGAGTACTATATTTCAACGCCCTCCATGCAGTTCCCCTTAAATGAATTTTCTGGTCGTGATATTAATAACTCTGCCTATATATATTCGTTCCAGGATGACACCAATGTTTCAATTCAGACGGCATCTGGAACGACCAACGTTACTCTAAACAGCGGCGACGTATATCGCTTTGTGATGCCCCAGATGCCTCGTGGCACCACTCAAGGAGACTATGGCGCCAGGGTCGCAACTGACGATGCTTTTGACAAGATATGGGTGCTGGTCGCGGGCGATGATGACGCGCCAGATGTTGATTGGGGTCACCAGGCGCTATGTGTGGATTACCTTTCTGACGATTATTATGTGCCATTTGCACCTTACAATCCGGCCCATATTACTCCAGTGAATGACAACACAATTTTTTATATTGATTATGATAACGACGGTTCAGTGGATAACACCTTTTCATTGGATCGTTTTGAAACGAAGATGCTATTTGATGAAACTGATGACATCCTCACAGGGGCCCGAATCTTCGCTTCGGATATATTCCAATTAGCATGGGGGCAGGATAATACTGAAAATACATCTGGTGAGCGTACCTTCTTTGGCACCTCCAACAATGATCTGGACTTCGGATATACTGTTTTGCCATCAAGCTGGTACGATATAATCTTAGCAATAGAGAAAACAGCATTTCCCACCTGGCTGCCCAACAGTGGTGGCACAGTGGACTACACCGCTGTTGTAGAAAGTGGAGCTCAAACGGTTTACAACCTGGATGTGATCGACCTGCTCCCAGCAGGCTGGGCTTATGTGAGCGACTCTGCAGCTATCACCCTCAGCTATGGAACGGGTGGCGATTTTAATCCATCCATAAGCGGATCATTATTAACCTGGGATTTGAGTGGTCTCGGATTGGACGATACGATGCCCCCAGGCGCTGCCATCACTGTTACCTACCAGACGCAAACAACTTCGGGCTACGCCTATGGCGCCAACATCAATATAGTGGAAGCTTACGGAAGCGATATCCCGGACGATACTAACAACGGGGCAGCGATTCTACGCCCCAACGATACGGCTCTTGTTTTCATCACTCCCTTATCGGTCGACAAGGTATCCAGCGCTGGGGGGAAAGTTTATCGAGGTGAATCCATCACCTATACGATGACCATTGTGAATAATGGTGATATACGCCAGAATAACTTTGTAGTAAATGATCCTCTTCCAGCCAGTACAACTTATATTTCTGGAAGTGTGGATGGCTACACGTACACAGAGCTTGAATACCGGGACAACTTCGACAGTGGAACCGCCTACAATCAGAGTGACGGTACGGCCGATTGGGCCGGCCAATATTGGACAGAGGTAGGTGATAACGGCAGTTCAGGATCGGGAACTATAAGAATAATTAATTCTGCAGACCAACTGCTGCTCGAAAACGCGCGGGGCGACTATGTTTATCGCACAGTTCCTGGGGATTTGACCGGTAAGAGTGTTACCCTCGCTGTCGACTATTTCGAAACAGGTACTTGGGAATCTACTGATACTTTCACCGTGGATGTCTGGGATGGCTTCAATTGGCAAACAGTTCTCTCGCATTCAGATGACTTTGGCGATCAGGGGCTGAAAACGCAGGATATATCCGCTTTTGGCAACGCTGATACGCGGGTCCGTTTTCGAAGTACTGCGACGAGCACTAGTGAAGATGTTCGAATTCGCTATGTCCAGGTGATAGTTCAAGAGCCAACGGCCGTTACCGATCAGGCTATAAACTCGCCGCCTGATATCATCGTTGAGGGGGATAACTACACCTTGGCCCCTGGCCAAACGATGACTATTACCTATCAGGTAAATGTGGATGATCCGCCCACTACCGGGCAAACTTCAGTCGACAACACAGTTTCGGTGACCAGCAACCAGCAGCTAACCCCCTCCGAGGACTCTGTGTCTGACGAATTACCCACTGGCACCATAGGTGATTTCATCTGGCATGACAACAATGGGGACGGAGTTCAGGATAGTGGTGAACCAGGTATAAGCGGTGTGCAGGTTCTTCTATACGAGGACGTCGATGGCGATGGCGTTGTTGAACCCGGCGGGGACGACGGTGGCCCGGTTCTGACAACAACAAGTGATGAGAACGGATATTATATCTTTGATGGGGTCCATGATATCGATTACTTTGTCGAATTCGATCTACCTACAGGGTACTCATTTACAACCCAAGATGCCACGAGCGACGACCAGGATAGTGATGCCAATCCCACCACCGGTCTGTCATCAATTGTCAGCATCAGTACCAACGAAACATACGTCGACTTTGACGCTGGCCTAATCTCCATTCTCGATTACGGTGACCTGCCTGCCCGGTATAACAATACAATCCTGGCAGATAACGGCGCCCGGCATTTACGCATTACCTTCCGGATGGGTGACAATATAAGCGTAGAGGCAGATGGCCAGGAGAGTGGAACCGCGACGGCAGATACATTTGATGATGGTGTAGCCCGCACCAGCGATTATTGGACGAATGGAGCTGTTGTGGACATTGAAGTTGATCTACAGGGATTAACTACAAGCGGCCTGGCCGATGTGGGTATTTGGATTGACTGGAACAATGATGGTGACTTTGGCGATTCATCTGAATTCTTTGCCTATTCAGGCCTAACAGTTGGTTCGGTGAATACCATCCAGATCACCGTGCCCGGAGCGGGAACCTATACTGTAGGCGATAGTGTCTTCGTACGTGTTCGTGCCTTTGATCCTGCCAGCATTCCCGGTGGCACCCTGGACGCTGCCGATCTCGTCGGCTTAGCTCTAAATGGCGAGGTGGAAGATTATCTGTGGGGTTTCAAGCCGACGGCGATCACTTTGAACAGTTTTCAGGCGATCGATCGTGATAATGCATGGGGTTGGGCCCTGGCTGCGCTGCTCCTCTCTGCCTTAACAATCTGGTTTGCTAAATTTCGCTATCGCCGGCTAGAAGATGCTTAGATGTAACCGAAGCAATTTTCGTGGGGGAGCCTAACTGAACCCCAGCCTTTGACAAGTTTTTTTCATAACAGCTGCGGAAATCGGCTGATTACAGTTAAAGGGGGCTTCTGGCGTCTTAAGATCATAAACACCAGGGGCTATCAGGTGGCAGTCGAATGAGCGGTTTGTGGCTGATATGCATTACGTGTTATAAGCAATCGTACAAACCGTTACTTACTGAAAACTGCTGTGGATTACACTCAACTCGAAGACAAAGCTTTGCTTTAGGTCATCTTAGGTGAAACCCTCGCAGGAGCCTTAGATGAATTATATGGCCGTTACGGCCGCCTTGTTTATTCTGTTGCCCTTCGCATAGTTGGAGATAGAAAAACAGCCGAAGAAATTACATTGGACGTCTTCGTGAAGGTATGGAATAAGGTGGATACTTGCCAGCCCAGGCTCGGCAGCGTGCGGGTCTGGGTTACGGGTATGGCACGTAACCGGGCCATTGATATCTTACGCCGGCAAAGTGTACGTTTGGATGCTCAAAGCTTGC
>BTQB01000180.1:0-5564 GCA_036985655.1 Anaerolineae bacterium
TGGACTACTATAGCTCCTAGTGCTGGTGCACTTATCGAGCTGATGCTGCCCATAAACTTTCCAGCAGGTGTGCGAGCTGCTCCAACTATAAGGGCATCACGCATGTTTCTATTTTTCATCTTTGTGCTCCTTTTGGATGGAAATCATACCGTCTCTTCGCATTGCGCGAAGGATGGTCATGGATTCATTTTAAATAAATTCGCAACCTATCACTGTAGGCGAAGGCACCCCCGAAAGCGAACAAAATAAGTGGTGACACGACATCACAAATTTAATTTTCCCTCAGATAAATGGGGCAGACAAATATGAAGAGGGGATTAGGGGTTGGGGATCGGGGGTTGGGGGTTGGTAGTCGGTGATCGGTAGTCGGTGGTCGGTGGTCGGTGATCGGTAGTCGGTGGTCGGTGATTTGGAATCAGGGATTAGAGGTTGGGGGTGTGTGACGGTGTCTTTGATTGAATTTTGAGTCAAAGTAGATAGAAATGGGTCTAAATTATAACGGCCGCTTATTGATAAAGATTTTATTTTTGGCTTGAGGTAATCGAGTCAGCAAGATCGACAGCGGGCGCCCGGATGATTAGGGTATCTTGGCCAATTGATTTAAGGCAGATAACGTCGTCGCCTATCCAGCACCGGCCGCTTTCAGTTCGCTGCTCGGATGGGAAGCCAAATCGCTGATCGGCGAATTCAGCATAAGCTGATTCAAATTCATCCCGATCGGCCGGGGAATCCCAGGCTATCCTTAGTAGGAAGGCCGCTTCATCGATATCGTCGTTAAAATAAACAGCGTACCGGTCACCACCCCAGCCGGTAGCTGCGAGATCGACCTGTGAGCTATCCAACTGCTGGGCCAGATATTCTCGGAGGTAAAATTCGCCAAGCGTATCCTCATCGGTCAGTTCCCAGGCCTGGCCTAAAATATCATCAAGGGGAGTTATGGATACCTCGAGAACCGGGTCGCCTGTGAGATAGCGATCGGGATGAATTATCTGTTCTGTTGTAGTTGGGGGATTTTTCCAAACATCGTTGACAGCTTCAAATCCTCCCTGATCATAGATCGCCTGTACAAATTCCAGGCCGGTCAAATAAGGAAACTCTAGCTCATGGGCCAACACTGGCGGCGCGCTTTCCAGGATATCCATATCGAGGGTAGTGGTGGCGCCAAGGAGATCCATGAATAAATCCGCCAGATCATTTAAATCGAAGTAGCCTGATTCCAGGAACTTCATCTGGACTAAGGTCGCTTCGCCTTCCACGAATGCCTGCATGGCAAAGACCTCTTCGGAGCTTAAAGATTCGTCATCTAACGCCTCAAGATCGAAATACTGGTCTTGCAGGGCATGTACAAATTCATGAGCATGGGTAAGCTGTTCAACACCGCCAAAATCATCATCGCCTGAGATGATCACAAATTCATCGTTTTCGGGATCGTAATACCCAGCAATTTGTTCAGTATAAAGATCTAATATAAAGGATTGGATATCAAAATCAGCTGGTACGAAATCGAAGGCGCTCAAGGTAATAGCATCGATGCGGGCTTCCTCTGGTCCATAATCTTCCAAGAGATCTTCTTCCAACCTAGTTCGAAGTTCCTCTGATGTCAGGAAAGTCGGAATGACCGGATCCTTCGGCTCTAGACCTCGTATTCTAGAGACGTTGGCTTCGATTTCTGACCGTTGGACAGCGTGGGGGTCAAGAGTTTGGCTAGACCCATTAACGACCTTGGCCTGTTGTTCTGGCGTCTGGACTGGCTCTCCCTCTACCTCAGACAGCGGGGTGTTTGTAGGTGGAAGTTGAGGGGATGGACGGGAAATCAGTGGTTCCTCCAGAACGGCTTCCTGGAAAACAATTTCATTTGCGCTGTCAACTTGCCGGTTTATTATAAAGAACCAGGCCGAAGCGGCGACAACCGCGGCCGTGCAGAATAGAACGACCAGGCCTAAGCAGCCCAACAATACCCACAGGCCTTTTTTAGATTGATCACTCTTTTCTTCCATCAGGAATTACTCACCCTTCTCCGAAATTTGATAAATAATAATGTAAATACCGGCTAACCATTGACGATACGATCAATTATTGAATGGGTTTCCCGGTTCGAAGAATTTACTTAGGTTCTACCCATTATTCTCTCATAATTGTTGGTGAATGGTCTCGGTCAGGTTCCCCGCTCAAATGCTAGTAGGAAATAGATTTGATCAAGAGCCATAAATATCTGTGATCCCAGATTTCCCTTGGCGTTACTCGTGAGCTAGGAATATACTGGAAATGAGACAACCCGAGGAGGAGTAGGTGAAACAACACATCATATTGTTAATGGCAATCATTCTCACTCTCAGCCTGACCCTGGTTGGTTGTGGAATAAAAGAAGAGCTGCCCGAGGGTGCGGCCGAAACTGCTGAATCGGCCGTCCAGAGTGCGGGGGAATTTGCAAAAACGGCTGTTAGCGATGCCGGGGATTTCGCCCAAACAGCAGCCGTGGTGGCTACTGAGCAAGGGAGCGCGGCCGTGGCCACATTAAAAGCAATCGGGACGCCAGATATTGATGAGATCAAGGATAAGATCGCATCGATCCAGCCTGATAACGACGGCCGGTTCTCACTGACGATCTCGGATCGCGATCTAAACAGGGTATTGTTATTGAGGCAGCTGATTACCGGGCCTGATTCGTTATCACTAATACGAAATGTAGCCGTTGAGTTCCAGGATGGCCTGATTATTTTTAGGGCCGATACTTCTAAACCATTGGAAGCCCGGGCACAGATAGCCTTTCAACCTGTGGTCGAGGATGGCAGCCTACAATTCGAGATCGTGGAAGCATCAGTAGCCGGCAGGGAGGTTCCACTTGAAGTCTTAGATGCGGCCGGGGAGTTATTAAATGCTGGTTTAGGGGAAGCGATTGAGTATCTTCCCCCAGCACTGCAGCTGCAGTCAGTTACCGTAGGTGAAGGCGCTTTAACCCTGGCTGGCGGACGGAAACCTTAAGGGAATTCATATGTACAGTGGGATAGGGGGGAATAGGCTGAAAGAATAAAAATAAAAACCTGACTGTGTGGCTGCCTCTTAGATACGTCAACATTTACATTTAAGAGAACACAGATTTTACTGATCATTTTTTTGGGGGTCAGAGTCGCTGCATTAAAAAAAGTGTCGTTTCCCACTACCTAACAGAAGACAGGCTAAAGGTATCTATCGTCCCGTAGGCCTGGAAAGATGCTCTTCCATGTGGACTGGAGTCATTATGTTAGAATAGTGCCTGGATCATTTTAGCAGGTGTACAATTGAATTTGTGGTTAGCAAGTAATGACTGAGCAAGCTGAAAAGAGAGAAAAACTAGCCATCTTCCTGGAGCAGTGGCAGGATGAAATAGCCGCGGCCTGGGCTGAGAAGATAATTGCCGGTCTTGCCCCCGAAAACCGGATGATTTCACATTCGAAAGCCAACTCCTCTACACAGCAGGGAGTAGTCAACTTGATCAGGTTCTTGAATACCGACTCAATGGAAAGTATCGAGGGGTTCTTTAATGAATTAGCTTCATTCGCCCCAGAGACGGCTTATTGCAGATCAATAGTTACTGAAGACATGCTCCTGATTAAAGAGGTTGTGCTCCCTTTCATATGGCGATCCTATGCTGTCGATCCGCCTATGGCTTACGATTTAATTGTCGCGTTGGATGGAGTCGTGAGATCTGCGATTAATCAATTTAACCATCAATACAGCCCAAGTGAAGAAACGCGGCCTGGGATTGAGCAAAAAAAACCGGAAATAACAACAAGCGCCGGTGAGAGCCTCCAGCGAGTAACCAGTGCCTTGCTGCAAAGACTCATAGGCCTGGATGAAACGCTAGAAATTGTTTGCACAGAGGCCAGAAAACTCACGGGCGCTACCGGAAGCGCTGTTCTTCTTTGGGAAGATGAAGGACTGCTGCGAGTCAGGAGCAGCAGTGGCAGGCCATTACCAGCATTGGAACGCCTGCAGGCCAGCGAGTCGTTTGACGGCCGGGTCATAAAACAGGGTAAACCGCTGCTGCTAAATGAGCCAGGTGGAGAAATACAAGCTTATCATCGGAACCCCAACCTTAAAACCCTATTGGCGACACCTCTGCGGGCTAATAATGAGACCATAGGCGCCCTCGATGTCGTCAATAAGGAGGGTGGCTTTACAGAGGACGACATTCAGATCATGAGCCTGTTTGCCGATCAAGCCGCGATCGCCATCGAAAATGCGCGGCTTCATGAGCAATCTGAGCAATTGGCTGTGCTAAAAGAAAGACAGCGATTGGCTCGCGATCTACACGACTCAGTTACACAGACACTCTACAGCATAAAGCTTTTCGCAGATGCTTCACGGATGGCCTTGTCAGCTGGGCAAACGCAGACCGTAGCTGAGAACCTGGAAGAGCTGCGCAGCTTAGCCCGAGAAGCAATGCTCGACATGCGTATGCTTATCTTCGAGCTGCACCCTCCGAAACTTGAAAAAGAAGGCCTGGTCTCTGCTTTACAGGCCCGTCTTGAAGCGGTGGAGGCACGATCTGGACTTAAGATCGCGTTCTATGTGGAAGGCGAGCGCCAATTACCCCTTTTTCTTGAAGAAGAGCTTTATCGTATCGTTCAGGAAGCCCTCAATAACGTGGTCAAACACGCGGGAGCCAAAGAAGTTACGATCCACTTGTGGTATGAAGGCGATCGATTTATCATGGAAGTGGAGGATGATGGATTGGGGTTTGAACTGGCATCGGCCGAGCAGAGTGGTGGATTGGGCCTTCAGAGTATCGAAGAGCGAACGCAGCAGATTAACGGAAAATTGACGATAAAAAGCATTCTAGGAAAGAGTACGACATTAAGAGTGGAAGTAGAGATCTGATGGATGATAGACATTTAACCGTCGCGGCACCAATTCAAGTTCTCATCGTAGACGATCACGCTATCGTCCGCAAAGGCACCCGGGCGCTACTCGCAGAGGTTGAGGGCATCGAGGTGGTGGGGGAGGCTGCGGATGGACAAGAAGCAGTAGACCAGGCCACATTACTAAGACCGGACGTCATCTTAATGGACCTGGTAATGCCCGGAATGGACGGCATTGAGGCGATCCGCCAGATAAAAAGCAGTCAGCCAGATGCGCGGATTTTAGCACTAACCAGTTTCGCGGCCGATGACAAGGTCTTTCCGGCTATCAAAGCCGGCGCTTTGGGCTACCTCCTGAAAGATGCCGATCCTGAAGATTTGATCCTTGCCATCAAGCAGGTTTATCGTGGAGAACCATCACTTCACCCAAGCATTGCGCGCAAAGTTTTACAAGAGATACGCCTGCCGCATAGGAGCCCTCCAACCCCTGATCCGTTGACCAGCCGGGAGAAAGAGATCTTGCACCTGGTGGCCCAGGGGCTAAGCAACCAGCAGATTGCGGATCAACTGTCCATTGCCGAGGTAACAGTTCGGACGCACGTGAGTAATATCTTGAGCAAACTCCATCTGGCTAACCGAGTTCAGGCAGCGTTGTATGCTCTCCGGGAGGGATTCTCAGCACTCGACGACATCGAATCCACGGAAGGTTAAAAAACAGCCAAG
>BTQB01000181.1:0-5560 GCA_036985655.1 Anaerolineae bacterium
GAACTGATTACTGGAGTGGATATTGCTGCCTGGCAAATTAGGCTGGCCGCAGGGGAAGAGCTGACCTTTAATCAGGAGGATTTGATCCAGCGGGGTCACGCTTTGGAATGTCGAATATATGCTGAAGACCCAGCCAAGGGTTTTTTGCCATCCATTGGCGAGATCGAATTTTATCGGCCGGCATCAGGTCCAGGTGTTAGGGTTGACGACGGAATCGAGGCCGGAACGCAGGTGAGTCCATATTACGATCCAATGTTGTCAAAGGTAATAACCTGGGGCCACGACCGACAAGAGATAATAAGGAAAATGGTTAGAGCCCTCCAGGATACGGTGATTTTGGGTGTGACAACCAATTTACCTTATCTAATCGATATTCTGCTGCATCCAGACTTTATCGCTGGTCAGATTAGCACGAAGTTTCTTCAGGAGAGTATGGAACCTTGGCAGCCCAGGCTGGATACGACCAACAGCACCTGGTTGGCTCTGGCCGCCTTCGAAGCGATTGGAGATCTTAACTCAAGTTATTCGCGAACTGATCCGACGGATACGGATCATCCGTATGACCCATGGCATGAGCAATCTGGCTGGCGAAACGTATCAATATAGCGCCTGATACAGTAAGAGCCACTCCTCTAAGGAGAGCGATTCGGCCCGCCTGGTCCCATCTATCCCAGCTCTACTTAAGGAAGAACTTAACTCAGAATTGGAGAAACCCATCTGGCGAAGATTTTTTTGAAGTTGCTTTCTCTTGTGGCTGAAACCAACCTTAGCCAACTTAATAAATCTCGCTTCGTCCTTTGTCGAAAGCGGCAGCGTTTCGAATACATCGAGACGAATAACAGCCGAATCCACATTAGGTCTGGGCCAAAAGCTGCCCGCTTTTATTGTTCGAACTAGCTTTACTTTGGCATAGAATTGGACTATGAGGGCAAAGAGACTCATTTTTCCAGGACCAGCAGTTATTCGCTGGGCTACTTCTTTCTGAACTGTGAATATCAGGAGAGAAGGTTTTTTCTCAAAAGATAGAAACTTTCTAAAAAGCTGGCCGGTAATATAGTAGGGTAAATTTCCGACTACTTTGTAGTTGCCTTGAAATATCTCCCCTGGGATAACATCCAAGATGTCTCCCTGTATTATCTGGATGTTTTGCCAGCCAGCCAAACGCTCCTCTAAAATTAGAATTAGTCGGCCGTCTATTTCAACCCCCACAACACGCTTAGAGTTCGAAGCCAGCAGGCGAGTGAGATCGCCAAGACCTGGCCCTACCTCCAAGACCTCATCTGAATCCGTTAATGAGGCAGCCTCGACAATGCCTGTTAATATTGAGTTATCGACGATGAAATTTTGTCCCAGGCTTTTTTTGGGATCGATGCCGTATCTTGAGAGAATCTGCTTTGGATGGGTCACAATTCAGGCCGATCAGGGCAAAGAATCTGGTAGGAGAAAATTAATTTTATCGGGACTTGGAACTGGTGTCAGGTAATACACATCAACGTAACCATGCCAGGATTCAATCTCCCCGTCGTTGAAACCAAGATCAATCCATCGACCTTTTACACCACCTCCCGTATCACCTGCGAAGCCAATTCCATAGCCTGGGACATAAACCTGGCTTCTGAAGGGGACGATCTTGGGATCAATTGCAACGACACCTTTACCTGCCTGAACACCACTCGCTGTAATTCCATATCCGGGGTGGTCCGGTGGTTTTCCAGCGCTTGAAGGCGTATAAGCGGTAACGCGCATTTTTACTACCCGCCAATATTCTAGCGGCCCATCAGGAGTATCGATCGTTTTGATTTCAATGCGCGTGCCGTACCCCATCACTTCGCTGACAGGCTCTTGTGACACCCACTCATTTGTTGCCCGTTCAGATTCGACGCCATTCTCCAAACGAACTCGAACTTCTCTATTAATTTTCCCAGGTAAACCCGGGTTAAGTTGCGCCTTTTGGTCGATCATTAGCTTATCGGTCCCTTGCCACACAGTGCCATAGGGGATTGGCTCTTCCTCGAAGTAAATTTCCTCAGAGACACGGACCACTTCCACCAGGTCGCCAGGTTTCAACTTTTCATTCGGCCCAGGAATTGTTGTGTCAAATCCGATCAAACTAATACCTGCATCTGCAAGAATATCAATTGTTTTCGTGTAGTAGCTATAGATATTAAGGCGTTGGCCGTCCACCAATATTGTGAAGGGATTGGCTCGGTCAATGGCTATTTGTTCATCGTCAATAATCCACTTCCCCATGGGCGGATTCACTCTGTCAGCAAAGCGAATCGTTATATCCGCCTCGAGAAGAGCCTGGCCAACAGTCCTGGCTGCCGTCTCAATTGAAATCTGTTGACCTTCATCCAATATCGATATCGTTTTTTGATTGACAGCTTCGGTTTCCTCAACATCCTCAGCGACAGAGTTGCTCTTGACGATTTCTACATCCTTGGATTGATTTCTTGAAAGAGGTTCTCGAATTACGAGGATAACCAAACCTACAGAAAGAATTGCTGAAAGAGCAATAAGTGCTGTCCCCAGTAAGGTGAAAGGGTTTTTGGTTTTCACCATAGACTTTGTAGAGAGGGTGGCTATATCGAACAGTGTGAAGATTGTGTAGATGCCTGGATATTAATCAAGATATTTCCCACAAGACCGGCGACTACCAGGTGATCCAAGTCACCCAAGGAGTACGCCTTAGCGCTGCTTCCTCCCGGACCTGACGCGGTTCGACGTTCCTTGCCGCTCGGGACCCGATTGTCGCCGGTCCTCTAGGCTCTATCACATTCCAATCCTAGCAAAGGGCAGTTGGCAGGTCAAATCTGGTGAGAATGGTCTAATGATGTAATTGGACAACTGAATTGTTAATTCCACACACCGAAACTCTCTGGACCCCGATCGATCTCCCAGGGGTAAATGATGTAAGCATCAGTAACAGCAGCATAGTATGTGGGTGTATGACCAGGATAGAGCGACGAAGCAGGTTTGTAGTGCAAAACGCATGTATCCGGTAGTCCTCTGGCTGCATCCACCCTGCTGGCGACAGTTACGATATTTCTTCCCCGAGTCCAAACATCGTCGACTATTAAAACACGGCGATCTTCCAGAAGATCATCATCTGGGAACTGTATAAATTCGGGGACCGCAAACCTTTCTTCGGGGTGACTTTGGATTCCTGGAAAATCTGCTGGAAAACGTATAGACGCAGTTAAGATGTAAGTGATGTTCAAAGCCTCTGCCAATAATCCTCCAGGTACCAATCCTCCTCGAGTAACGACTATCATTGAGTCATAGCGACCGTGAATTTGAGGGACCAAATAATCGATCAGTTTATCGACATCCGTCCAGGTTAACACTTCTCGCCGCACTGCTAAATACTCCTTGAAAGGGAAGTAAAGCTTCCCAATGCTACCTATTGCCAGGGTAAATTGTCAAACTGGCTTCTTACTGGATTTTCTTCACGTGTTTTGGAAATCGACTTAGGACAGTGAGCAGATCGGGTACTGGGAGCTTATTTCCTAGCTTGAAGGATTCTGCTGGGGCTCTCAACTTTCGCTTTCCGCCGCCAGTCTGGTATATGGCCAACTGGGCGCCTTCCTCAGAGTTCGTCTTCAGCACATATGCTAATCCCGACAAATATCCCTCCATACCTATCGCACAGCTTGTAACAATACCAACTATCTTGCCTCGACGATCAACTATCGGGTCACCAAGCTCCGGACGGCGGACCGCCTTCTCGTTCATTCTAAAACGAATCACAGAACTTGCACGCTTTTTTTCGTGCGTGATAAAGGCGCCTCGCCCAATAAAGAATGGCTTCCACAGCTTAACATAACTTCCAAATCCTGCGTCGGCTGGATTGAGAGACAGGGGACCAGCCAGTTCATGACCATAGAGGGGCAATCCTGCTTCAGTTCTAGTGCTATCCCTTGCAGCCAGCCCGCAAGGTAGAAGACCATATTTTTTACCCGTTGTCATCAGCAAGTTCCAAAGATCGGGAGAATCTTTCGGGTGTACGAATAATTCAAATGCGATCCTTTCTCCTGTATAGCCAGTCCTGGAAATGACAATATCGATATCGGACAATTTTCCTTCGATCAGACCGGCCCAGGGCAAGGCTTTTATCTGGTCAGCAAATACCCTATCTTCACAAATAGAAACGAGGATATCCCTGGAGTGAGGTCCCTGTAAGGCGATATCTACCCTACAATATTCCCCCCATCGCGGATCACGCAAATCTTTTAGAACACAGGGATGCAATATTCGCGACCAGGGTCGCTTTTCCTCTATCAGCACCTCTCCTTTATTAACGCTGTTTAACCAGGCCCAATCTTTGTCATTATTGGCGGCGTTCACGACTAACATGAACTTTTCATTGGCCCGCCGGTATACTAGTAAATCGTCGATGACCCCACCATTTGGTAATAGCAGGAAGGTATAATGAGATCGGCCTACGGGCAGATCGTCTATATCGTTTGTAGTCACTGTATTGAGGAAATTGGCTGCATCTGGGCCGCTGGCTTCAAAAACACCCATGTGGCTTACATCAAAGAGCCCAACGGCTGAGCGAACGGCCGCATGCTCTTCGCCCACCGATGAGTACCAGACCGGCATATCCCAACCAGCAAAAGGAACCATCCGCGCACCCAACTGGACATGGATATCATGCAATTCGGTTTTTAAGAGACCAGAGGCATTTTCATCTTGCCACTGAAATGGCGGCAAATGAACCAAATCAGCAGGTCGCTCAGTGCAACTAATGAAGTAAGGTTTTAATAGGTTGATTCCCTCATTATCCGGCTGATGGACAGGTGTTGGATCGGCGGATTCTTCAAATTCTATGCTTACTGGGCCGGGCAATTTAGCATGCAGATCATCAAATTGAATATATCCGTCTGACAAATCCTTGAGCCATTGCATACTCCTGGCTGCTTGAGAACTGTTTTGAAAATGCAGCGAGAATCGCTGCGCAGTATGTTTGAATAGCGTTCCTCCAACATTCCAATCGGGCCCTGAAAGAGTGGTTGGCTGGGATTGGTTATCCTCCAAGGCTAATACATCGCTCGACAGGGCGAAATTTAAGAAATTTTGTGTTTCTTTACCTCGCAGTAGTAAGGGGTTGAATTCCGGTGTACCAGTTTCAATTCCAGTCAATTGACTTACTATCTCACGACCCTTTTGAAGAGCGCTGCTATCGACCTTCGACCTTAGAAGTTTTCTTCCTGTTCTTGAACGATAATAAAATGGTTTACATCCTTCTAAGAGATGGACGATTGCAGAGGCCAACCGGTCTACTTCGTCTGGTCCATAACCCAACTGGCTGATCCATACAGTTCCCATACGTACGCCAGTCGCTCGAAAGGGGCTCTTGTCGCCAGGTATCGTGTTTCTGTTAGTAACAATGCCAGCAACATCCAGGATACGGGCTGCAATATCACCTGAAAGATAGACACCTTCATGCTGAAATGTTTTTGTATCTATCATAAGTAAGTGATTCTCTGATTTACCGGAAACGATTCGAAGACCCTTATCTGCTAACTTGTCAGCCAATCTTGAAGCATTTTCGACC
>BTQB01000182.1:0-5542 GCA_036985655.1 Anaerolineae bacterium
TGGAGCAGCTTTTGCTTTCGGCGAACACCGCCTAACATTTCCAAAGTGCGAATTTCAAAGGGATCAATCTCTTCCCGTATGAGTCTCAGTTCCTCATTTGTCGGACCATCTGTTTCTGGTATTTTCGATGGGATCAATAGCTCAAATCCGGTTTTTACCTTGAGGCGATCTAAAGACACCCCCGGATGAAGTGACTGAATTCTCATTTGTCCCGACTCCTCGTCAAAATCAAACTGCCCCAAATCGGAGATAAGGTAGTGGGCTCCAGCGCCTCTTTTTCTCCCTGGATCATGGCCCAGACCACTACGAAAGTCTAGTGATTTTACGAATGTATGGCGGCCGTGGCGGGGGACATAAAGGTAAATGTTGTTTCCATAGGCAGTTACATCAGGAATCCCGCCTGACCCTGGAAGGCGCAGGCGCGGATACTTATAGGAACCACCAATATAAATATTGTTAAAGTTTCCAAATGGATCGACTTGCCCTGGACGGAAAAATTCCTTTGGTTCGAAAGTAGGTAAAAAGTCGGCCGCGCCTTCAACAAATCCAATGGTCATTTTCCCTTGTTTTATCCATAACATTTCAATCGTTGCTAATCCTATAGGCGCGGCATCCTGGCATATCGATTGACCTATGGCGGATACGAAAGTTAGATTAGGGGCGTGAGTGAGCTTTGCTAGCAGGTATCCGGCCGCAACCAACGGGGTGGCGATGCCTTGAGCGACTATTTCGCCGTCAACAATCTGCCGGCTAATACAGACCGCCATCAATTCACTGGCATAAAAGCTATTGTTCTTCATCCCAGGCTGTTACTTAGGCTTACTGGTGTAAGAGACAGTCCTTCAAGGTATTCATTAAGCTGACCTCGCTTGCAATAAGTGATGTATCGAAGAATCTCCTGGCCATCAATTGGGTATAAGGGATAGCAGGATGTTGGGTGGGCGCCTCCTGGAAGCCGAATAATGATATCGATATTGTCGCCGATTATGTCAATTTTACCTTCAATTTTATCAACTACTTCTTCAGCAGTAATAATGACGGTAGTGGCTATAATGGCCAGCTCAAGATCAATGGTTGGATTTCCTCCGAGAACACAGTTTCCGCTGCGATCAGCCTTAAGAACATGTATGACTGCCACGTCACAGCTAATGGCCGGGAAAGCAGTTAGCTGCTCGCCGCTATAAGGATCTTCTATCAATTTCACATCTGGGCGAACGGAGAACATGTCGGTTCCTTGCCAAGCCAGGCTCGGGATGAATCCAACACCGGCCAATTGCGCCCTAATTCCACAGGCCAGACTGGCTTCACTTTCTTCGATAATATCCAATTTACCCTTATTTGCGGCGGCGGTAAAATTCGGAGCCAGACCAAAAATTTCCAACCCAAAGTAGCAGGTACGCACCTTATTCACAAGGCCGGCGCCTACTAACATATCAGCCCCAATACCAGCTGTAAAAGCCAACAATGTTAGATTCTGGGGCGGCTCCTCCTGTTGAATTAAGGCCTTAACTAAGCCTACCGGCCGGCGGTAGATAGTCAGTCCCCCAAGGCCAATGACATCGTCATCTTTCACCAGGTGCGCGGCATCAAACAAAGTGCCAGTTTTATCGATCACGCTTATTTTTTGAGAGCTTCATAAATCGCCTGAGCGAGATCCTCAACATGGACAGGCTTCTGAATGAAATCGACAATCCCTTGACTGAGCAGCTCCTGCCCCCCTCGATCAAGGGGATAACCCGTCAGGACGATCATCTTGATCGAGCTATCCCTGACTTTAAGTTCATCGTAGAGCTCGGACCCGCTCATCTTTGGCATAATCATGTCGCTGATTATCAAATCGATTTCATCTTTATTGGCTTCATATTCATCCAGGGCTTCCAGCCCGTTGGCTGCTGTTAAGACGTTATAATTTAACGAGCGGGAAATATCTGCCAGGCCTTCCCTTGTGGATGCTTCATCCTCAACAATCAACAGCGTTTCACCATGACCTTGGGCTAAATTAGCAAAATCGGGCAGGGGGGCTAACCTTACCGGGGTTTCATATGCAGGTATATAGATCGTAAAGGTCGTTCCCACACCTACCCTGCTCTCGACATCAATAAATCCATCATGTTGTTTAATAATTCCGTAAACCTGGGCAAGGCCTAAACCGGTTCGTTTTCCAAGGGGCCGGGTTTTAAAGAAAGGCTCAAATAAATGTGAAAGATCCTCCCTAGGAAAACCCATCCCCGAATCAGTCATCTCTATGACGTACCAGAGGCCAGCAGACATATCGGGAAGCGGGAATGACATCTTTGAAGAGAGCGACAATTTTGAAAGGCGCAGAGACAAGGTGCCGCCATTAGGCATCGCCTCTCTAGCATTGTACGCCAGATTGGAAAGAGCTCGCTCGATTCGGTTTGGGTCTGCGATTACGAGATATTCGCCTTCATCGTAAATTAAGCGAACATCAATATCCTTGGGAAAGGAATATTGCAGCGAAGCTGCGAGATCGCGGAGAAACGACAGCAGGTCTATTGGCTTTCGATCGAGAACCGACTGTCGACTAAAATCTAATATCTGGCGAATGAGATCGGAGGCTCTTTGGGCTTGCTGCTGCACCGTGGCTAAGCGCTGCTTGTCCTTTTCTGGCAATTCTGGCGTTCTCATCGTTAGCTGGGTATATAACGTAATGACAGCCATAATATTGTTGAAGTCATGGGCGATTCCGGCAGCTAATTGCCCCACAGTTGCCAATCGTTCTTGAGCTTTCAAATAATCCTCTTCCTTCCGCTGCTCAGTCACATTTCGTAAGATAATCAAGCAGTCCGCTTCATCACCTTTGCCCACTAAGGTCCGAGCAGAAACCTCGAAGATCGATTGTTGGTCACTGGTGGTTAATTCGCGCCAGGAAGGAAGGGAAGGTTGATGTCTCAGGAGTGAGCTGATCATCATATCTCCAATATTATCCAGCCTGTCACCGACAGAGGCATCAGTAAAGTGACTCAAGTAAGATTTCGCAGACCGGTTTGTAATTATAATTTTCTGGTCTTCACCCAGGAGAATAATGCCATCAGGGACAATATCCATAATTTGTCCCAGTTCGTCAGCTTGTTTGCGGGTCTTGTTTAATAACCTTTCGGTCTCAGCAAACAAACGCCTGTTTTCAATTGTGATGGCTGCTTGATTGGCAAATGCCTGGGCAACCTTGGCCTCTTTATCACTAAAGGCGTTAACTGTATCGCTGTCCAGTGAAAGATAGCCAATCACTTCCTCGCGAATAATCAAGGGCACTCCCATCCAACCCCTGACATAATCCGTTGAACCCCATCCCTGAAAGTCTGATTCTCTTTGGGCGTCATTCAATATAACAGGTTGGTGGGATTTGTTCATCCGGAGGCTTAATTTATCATCTGCAGGGTACTTCGCATTGAGTATTTTTTGCGCATCCGGTTGACCGCGAGCTGCAACAGCTCTCATACCTTTAGAATGGAAAAGGAATATGCAGGCACTTGTATAGGGGACAACTTGATCTAGATTTTCGAGAATCTGATCCAGCACTCCACTAAACCCCAAATCGTCAACCATTAAAATCTACCCCGATATCTCCAAAAGTTAGCCAATAGATCACCATTTACCATCTGATTGTTGAATCATCGTTACGCTTGGGACAAAGATTGATAAAATCGAATCAAAGTATGGACGATTGGATTATTGATCAACCCAGGATTAGAAGTCCTTACTAAGCTATGCAGGTTGATCTTTATTAACTGACCACGCTTTAGTATACCACAGAGCGGCACTAGTGGATTGGCAACCGGGTACCATATAGGTAATTAGCGGAAAAGAGTGAATAAGAAGAGGAACTTCTTACGTATCAGGATCCTAGGGTCACAATTCTCAAAGGGGAACTTTGTGTTTTTATGGGTCGTTATCAACAGCAGAAAACTTGTCTGCTACTTCTTGATTTGTCTTAAATGGTGAGGAGAAAAGGGGGGTGTTGACTATCGATTCCTGTTAATTACCAACTCAATCAATGACAGCAGATCATCTCGGGCCGTTGAAGGAGGGAGATCCTCCGCAGCACTTTTGGCTCTATCAGCATACTGTTTTGCCTGCAGCATCGCCAGCTCCAATGCGCCAGAGCTTCGAAGCTCGACCATCATTTTTTGAATCGGATCATTCTCGGCTGTTGAAATTGCTTTGGCACGAATCTTCTTGCCATTTTGGGTCATGAGGGCTCCGGTCCCCTGAGATAGATCCTTGCCAATTGGTTTGCCCAAAATATCGGGATCACCGGCGACATCCAGAACGTCGTCTACAATCTGGAAGGCAAGGCCAAGGTTATACCCATATTGAATCAAGGAATCGAGAGTCGATTGATCAGCTTGAGCCACGCGCGCACCCATATTTGCGGCTGCCTGGAAGAGGCTGGCGGTCTTTAATTCGATAATTTGCTTATATGTTTTCTTGTCGACCCTCCCTGCTTTTGCCGTCGAAGCCTGTAAGGTTTCACCTTCAACCAGGCTGACGCAGGCTTTAGCCATAATGATGTTGAATTCCGCCCCATATGGCGCCATCAACTCATAAACCTTGGTGAATAGATAATCTCCAGTCAACAGGGCGAAGGTTCTACCCCAACGGGCGTGAACCGAAATTTTACCCCTACGAGTTAAACTGTGATCGTTAATATCATCATGGACTAATGTGGCAGTGTGAACAAGCTCGACCGCGGAAGCAAGAGGAACAACAGACGTGATGTCAGTCCCCCCAGCAGCCAGGTATGAAAGGAAGACAACTTGTGGGCGCACCCGCTTACCCCCAGAAGATATAATGTGACTGCTGGCATCTTGTAGCAGCGTTATATCTGATAGGACAATCTCTTGAAGCTTACTCTCAACTTCAAGGAGTCCCGCGTCCACCACATCAGCTTGCATTGTCTTCCCCGTTCACAACTTTCAATTAATTCTGAACATTATAGAACGTCGATTATCAAGCGTCAAGAAAATTGTGAAATATTTCGCAATCTTCTTAGGGAAGCTAGTTTCTACCCTGAAGGTTTGGTACTGGATTGATCTATGTCCCTTAACCACTACGCCGATGATATAATCAGTAAGCTGTCTGTAATATTGGGTAGATGAACAAAAAGAAGGCACTTAATTACTATTTTGTCTCCAAACTGGTAGGAGGGTTCAGTGGAGGAATTACGTAGGAGGATTGAGACAGAAGGTGAAAACCTAGGACGTGGAATTCTAAAAATAGATAGCTTTCTAAACCACCAGCTGGATGCGGTCCTTATGGAAGGGATTGGGAGAGAGATCGCAGAGCTTTTTAAGGAGGTCAGACCGAACCGGATTGTTACAGCTGAAGTAAGCGGCATTGTTCCGGCTGTAATGGCGGCAAGGGCTCTGGAGAATATTCCAGTTGTCTATGCTCGAAAACATAAACCTATTACTATGCGGGACCCTGTGTATATTGAGGTAGCGCCCAGCCATACAAAGGGAGGGGAGGTCAATTTGATGATCTCGCCTGAATTCCTTCATCAAAACGATCGCGTGCTTAT
>BTQB01000183.1:0-5516 GCA_036985655.1 Anaerolineae bacterium
TCAGCTACATAAGTCGGATTTCCTATCTCATCAACAACAACACTTAATTCGTGGCCTTGCCTCGCTTTATTAAGAATTGAGTGGATGAAATTTTTACCGCCTGCTGCATACAACCAGGCTGTCCGGACGATAAAAACCCTTTCAAGCGTTCTACGAACAAAGATCTCCCCGGCTGCTTTTGAGCGACCATAGGCATTTTGGGGGGAGAGCGATCGCCACTCTTCATAGCCCGCAGGGTCGTCGCCTGAAAACACCTCATTGGTGCTCAAGTGGACCATTATGGCATTGTACTGCTTGCACGCCTGGGCTACGTGAAGCGAGCCCAAGGCGTTAACTCGATAAGCAATATCAGGTTTCCGAGCACATCCGTCGACATCGGTGTATGCTGCACAATGGAGGACTAATTGAGGACGCAGCCTTTCCATTTCCGAATCCACGGATTGTTGATCTGTAATGTCAATTTCGGGAAGGTCCATTGATGTCAGATCATAATCCCTAAGCGCTGCCTCAAGGGCGCCCCCTAGCTGTCCAAGACCACCAATTATCAAGATCTTCATTTCTACTCCAGGTGGATTATACTGCCTGCAGACGTTTCCAAACAGAATTAATTTCTAAAACCAGAGGAAAATCTTGAACACTCACGGTTCTTGACAGCGAAATCGAGTGCTTCGATACTTATAACCATGCAAATAGACGTGCTTACATTATTTCCTGAAGTTTTTCCAGCTTATCTTAACTCCAGCATCGTCGGCCGCATATTATCCAAAGGCCTGATAAAAATTAATATCCATAATATCCGCGACTTTGCATCCGGAAAACATCGAATTACCGACGAACCCCCTTTTGGCGGCGGTGGGGGAATGGTCTTAAAACCCGACCCAATCTTTGCTGCAGTGGAGCATCTGACGAACCTTAAGCAGGGAACAATTGATTCCAACTTGGAAACTAATGTGATTTCAGAGCCTGTTGTATTACTTACCCCTCAGGGGCAGAGGTTTAATCACAAGATCGCTCGCAGGATGGCAGGAGAAAAGCGACTAATCCTAATCTGCGGAAGATACGAAGGGGTCGATGAACGTGTAAGACAGCATCTAGTGAACGAGGAAATATCTATTGGCGACTATGTTCTAACTGGCGGCGAGTTGGCGGCCCTGGTGGTTATTGATGCCGTGTCTAGATTGCTGCCTGGGGCATTGGGCGCGGAAGATGCTGTTGATCTTGATAGCTATTCAGAGGGATTGCTCGAGGGACCCCACTATACGCGGCCGGCCTACTACAGGGGGTGGCCGGTGCCGGATGCCCTGCGGAGCGGTCATGCCGCGAACATTGAGCGATGGCGCCGCGAGGAGTCTCTTCGAAGGACTTGGCAGAGGAGACCCGATCTCCTAATAGAAGCCGATTTGGATGAGGATGACAAAGCATTTCTGGCTGAGCTGGCTGAAGAGCGCATCGATGAGATAGTGGACGGACCTGAAGTGGCTTAGTAATAGGGCTAGAGCTAGTGGGTAATAGTGGGGAGTCGAAACTGGATATCCAATCCGGTAATTTTTTGACATAAATCGATTTTCTTTCCGTTTTCAGGGGCAAGGGCCAGTTTTTCTCCAGATCATCTATCTAAAGTACTACAATTTTCGATCTTAAAGCTTGTCATAAAGTCTTCCCACGATGGGGCATTTGTTGTATACTGAACCACAACATGGTATAAAGTGGGGCGAAGTGGTTTATTGCGGTTCGACCCATACCTGAGTTAGTGCCAGATTAGGGATCAGCATAGAACCAATGTTCTTAGGCGAATACGTTCATACAATCGACGATAAGGGACGCCTTACCATACCGGCAAAGTACCGTGTCTTGTTAGAGCATGGGTTGGTAGTAACCCGGGGCTTTGACCGGAACCTGATGCTCTTTCCCATCGATGGCTGGAAAGATATGGCCGAATCGATCGTGTCCAAGCCGTTGGGCGATGATGATATGCGCACCTTTAGACGGCGAGTTTTTTCAGGCGCGGTGGATCTCACCCTTGATAAACAAGGGCGGATTCTATTGCCCAGCTACTTACGGGAATTTGCGGGAATAAATGGTGAAGTCGTCATAGCCGGTATGTATAACTACGTTGAAGTTTGGAGCTCGGAATCCTGGCAGGATGTACGTGAAAGCATCGATAATGATAACGACGCTGATCGCTGGACTGATTTGGGGATATAGCCATGTGTTTTCATTTTTGTGTTTATTTGGATGATGGTAGGCCTGAATTATTAGAGTCTTAGGGCATGGTCAGGCATACACCAGTTCTTTTCCAAGAAATAATAGAGTTTTTAAAACCGAGCGCAGACGGTCTATTTATAGACGGCACTATTGGAGCGGGAGGACACGCTGCAGGGATCCTGGAGGCGTCAAATCCTTCTGGCCGGCTTCTGGGTTTTGATCGCGACCCTGAGGCAGTTGTATATTCGGAGAAGAGGCTGGTCGAGTTCGGCAACAGGATAGTATTAGTAAAAGCTTCTTTCGCAGAGATGGGCGTGATCGCCCCACCGCTCGGGTTTGATCGGGTCGACGGTATTGTTCTCGACCTAGGTTTATCTTCTCGACAGCTTGCTGACGGAAGAAGAGGGTTTTCATTTAGAAGTAACGGACCGCTGGATATGCGCTTTAATCCTGATGAAGGATTAAGGGCTTCCGACCTCCTCAACGAAATGAGCGAGGACGAAATGACGATGATGTTTCGCAAATACGGAGAAGTAAGACGCAGCAATCAACTAGCCCGAGCGATCATCGCCGAGCGGCCGATCAACAGCACCAGTGAATTAGTCCAAATAATCGAGAAGAACATCAAAAGGTCAAAACGCATACACCCGGCAACCCAAGTATTTCAAGCTCTGCGAATAGCCGTGAATGATGAGCTAGGAGAATTGGAAAGAGGGCTTCAAGCAGCGGTTCAATTGCTAAAAAATGGCGGCCGGTTGTCTGTTATCAGTTTTCATTCGTTGGAAGATCGCCTGGTTAAAAACTACTTTCGCGACCAAAGTCGTGACTGTATCTGTCCGACCGATCAACCAATTTGCACCTGTGACCACAAAGCTCAATTGATTTTGGTAACTAGAAAGATTGTCAGGCCTTCGGAGAACGAGATAGCTAAGAATCCCAGGAGTCGCAGCGCTCGACTACGCGTCGCCGAGAAAACCCGTGGAGAAGCTTAATGGTCGCCCAGGCAGCTGAACAAAAACGAATAAATAAGCGTGAAAAGCGAAAATCGAAAATGCGCTTATCTGAAGCGCAGGTTGTCCTGGGATGGCTAGTCGTATTAGCGCTGATTGCTTTGCTTGGAGCCATCTATTTATTTCAAACAAGTCGGATCGCTTCAACAGGCCGGATGGTTCAGGAGCTCCAATTTGAATTGGATGAGATCAAACGGACAAACAGTGAATTGGAAAGAGAGATAGCGGAAGCACAATCTCTAAAACGGCTCCAGAGCGATGCCCAAAAATATGGATTTATCAAAGCTCGTCCGGAAGACGTGGATTATCTAATTGTTACAGAATATCCTCAAGAAAATGAAATAAGTGCGGAGGAAGAATCATCGCGGCAGCCGGAACCCCTGGATGACTTCAGATCAGCGTTTATAAAGTTTGTTATTGGCAAGGTCGACGACCTGGTTCGAGGGGAGTCGCCATGACATCAAGTCAGCAGCGAAGAACCTATATTATAGCTGCTGGAATGGCCCTAATCGCGGTTGCCATCATCTTTCGTTTGATCTCCTTTCAAGTGGTGCGTGACGATGAATTAGCTGAAATTGGCCATCAAGTACAAGTTCGGGACATCGTTGCCAGGCCGGAAAGAGGAATTATATACGACAGCCAAATGGCTGTTTTAGCCGGCAACGGCCATGATTACCAGGTAGGTGTATCGCCTTCCCTTGTGATCGAACCCGAAGAGATGGCCAAAGCACTTGCTCCTATACTCGATGAGAGCAGGCATGAACTACTCCTTAAATTAAATTCTACTAGACCGTTTGAGTTGATTTCAGGACGGGTGTCGGCCAACGTGGCCAACGCGATACGAGAGCTACCTTTCGAGGGGCTGCAAATCGATCCTCTTCCGCGACGAATCTATCCTCAAGGCGATCTCATCTGTCATGTATTAGGGTACACTGATTTTGAGGGGGTAGGGGGCGCCGGTCTGGAAGGCTATTACCAATTGGAACTGGCCGGGCAAGCTGCCAGCGCAACAATTAATATCTCTCCCCTGACCACCCAGGAAAGTGTGATTGCAAAAGAAGGTTCAGACTTGGTACTTACAATCGACAGGACCATTCAGTATACGGTGGAAGAACACCTTAAGAAGGCAATCGATGAACATCAAGCTGACAGCGGCACTATCATAGTAATGGATCCACGAACGGGGGCCATATTAGCGATGGCTAACAGCCCATGCTACTCACCATACGAGTTTTATGCTGCAGATGAGGAACTTCTACTTAATCCTGCAATAAGCCAGCAATTTGAACCGGGTTCGGTGATGAAGTTAATAACGATGGCTGCTGCCCTCGATTCCGGTACGGTCACCCCGCAAACAACCTACTATGATTCTGGAGTGATCGTTCTTGGGGGTATTCAAATATATAACTGGGATCGCAGCGCGCGAGGGACTGTTGATATGACCGGTTTACTGGCCAACTCATTAAACGTTGGCGCGGCGACCATCGCAACCTGGATGGGCCCGGAAATATTTTATAATTACTTGCAAAGATTTGGTTTCGGTCGTCCAACGGGTATTGACATAATGGCTGAAGCCAGCGGACAGCTCCCCCTGCCAGGGTCATCGACGTGGACAGATACGAATATCGGGACGAATTCTTTTGGACAAGGTATGGCCGTCACCCCTCTTCAAATGATTTCGGCCGCATCAGCTATCGCTAATGACGGATATCTTATGCAGCCCTATTTGGTACAAGAAGTACGAAGCGAGAATCGGGTTATAGTTCATGAACCTACTGTACTAAGCCGGCCAATTTCAGAAGAGACGGCCCACCAGGTGTCGGCAATGGCTGTAAATGCGGTTAGGACTGAGGTATTTGGCGCTCAGGTTGAGGGGTATACCGTAGCAGGAAAAACCGGTACAGCTGAGATACCGGAAGGCGGCGTTTACAATCCGACGGATACCATAGGATCTTTTATCGGCTGGTTCCCGGCGGACGATCCAGAAGTTATCGTCCTGATTAAATTGGATAGAACTAAATCATCTCCTTGGGGATCAGTGACGGCCGCCCCAACATTTGCTAACCTGGCTCTCGATTTGGCTAATTTGTTAAATATCCCCCCAGACGGTGTCCGGCTGCAACAAGAAATATTAGAAGTACGCGGAAATTAAACCTGGTATTTTCAAGCTGATATAAAAATGTCAGCCTAGCTCGTTACCGGGCAAATAATAATAAGATTGATGCTAACGTTGAATCTTGTGCTTGAAATGTTAAATCACCCGCCGCTCTGGCCTGAAGCGCGAATGATTAATTCGGTTGT